>NZ_JAESIH010000038.1:2934-13520 GCF_016756745.1 Aminivibrio sp. | reverse complement strand
ATCTCACACCTGAGGAATACTGGCGTTTGGGAAAGGCTGGATAGGAAACGGAAGGAATCCGAAGCATCGTTACGAAAATGGAAGATATTCGTGTGTTTTGACTGTCCATTTCTTGGGGGACACCGCATAGAGACCACCGTCGGAGGTGCGGATCGCCGTGACTGTCTCACCCCTGCGGAGAAGGACAATCTCTCCCTTTTCGTCCGCCAGCTGGTACTTTTTGCCCTGCCAGGATATCTCGGACCCGGCGGAAGCCTTGCGCTCGTCCCTGTGTCCCAGGATGAGCCGCAGCCTCTCCTGTTCAGGACAGGGGAGAAAATCCGTTGTCCCGTTCGCCGGCTCCACGCTGAAAAGCCCGTTGTGGAGTTCCATGTATGCGGGGAGAAAGTCGTTGGCTTCTTCCATAGTCCTGACACCGGCTACACGTATTTCCACCAGCAGGCGGTGCTGCAGCGTCCCCCACAGGCGCTCCACCCGGCCCTTTGCCTGGGGGCTGAGGGCCGGGATATGTTCTATGCCCAGCATGTCGAGCATCTTCCCGTAACGGGTGAGGGGGACGTTCCTTCCCTCGATGATGTCCTCCTCACTCAGCACCTCTCCCTTCTTCGGGGAGAAGAAGATGGTGTGGCGGTCCGTGTAGAGTGCCGCAGGAACGCCCCAGGTACCCGGCATGTCCTCCATGACGCGGAGGTAGCCTGAAGAACATTCGTTCTTCTCAAATCTCAGCGACAGTACCGTGCCGGTGGCGTCGTCTATGGCCCCGTGGAGCGACCATTTGTTTCCGTCCTCCAGCCACTCGAAGGGAGTGGCATCCACCTGGACCAGGCTCCCGAAACGTTCGCGGCGCTCTCGGCTCCGGTGGCTCTTCCTCCCCCTCCTTCCGTGGGGATTCCCCACTCCCGCGTCCTTGAGGATCCGCCCTATGGTCTTGGCGCTTATCCGTACTCCATCGATTCTGTCCAGGAGCTCGGACATGTGGTTCAGGCTCGCCCCTCTGTATTCCCCGGCAGCTTTGCCGCACACCATGGACCGCGTCTCCTCCGAAAGGGCATTCGGAGGTCTCCTGTTGCGGTTTCCGTGGGACAGGGAAGAAATGACCGATGTTCGGATCTTCCCTTTCAGACGGAAGATCTGCCTCCTGCTCATGCCGAGGCGGGCCGCACCTTCCGCAGCAGTCATCTCTCCTTTCACGACCCTGTCCAGGACCGCCGATCTCGTCGCTTCTTTCAGGCTCAAGAAAACATCGCTCCTCATCATCCGTATAGAATGACAGAATGACATTTCCCCCTACGGGGGTGCGATCCCTGTCCCGTTTCAGGGGTGACATTATCACTGTCTCGTAACATCGTTTCATTTGGTCTATTGACTAAATTTGAACGAAAGGATAAAATTGGCCGCATGTATGAAAAAGGTCGAACGAATAAAAATCATACAGAGGACGGAGGAAGCGTTTTGGCGACATATTCCAGCAGCGAGCAGACGCGCAATGCGTTGATACGGGCGGCGGGGGAGCTGGCGGCGGAGGTGGGATTCGACAACGTCTCCACGCGGGCTATAGCGTCCAGGGCCGGGGAGAATACGGGGAGTATCCACTACCATTTCGGGGGCAAGGAGAATCTTTTCAAGGAAGTGCTTATGGAGGCGACGCGTGATATGAGGGAAACGACGATTCCGGATATCTTCGCTCATTATGAACCCGTTCTGGCCACTCCCGAAGGGCAGAGCGCCGTTGTCCGGGCGCTTGTGCATTCCATGATTCGTTCTTTTTTCGGGAACGACGACCCTCTTTGGCACTGCCAGGCTCTTTTTCAAGTGCTGCGAAAGGCGAGCGATCTGCGGGATTTTATTGTGCAGGAAGTCCTGACTCCTTTCAAGATGATAGAGAAAACGCTGTTTAAATCTATATGTCCCGGTATGAGCGCAATGGAAGCGGATCTGCACTTTTTGATCCTTACCACGCCGATTTATTTCCATGCGGACAATATGGATGTCATTCTTGGCGCTTTAGGAATGGAAAAATACTCGAACGAGTATATAGAAAAGATGGAGGATATTCTCGTCCGGCAGACGCTCCTCTTTTTCGGCTTGCCGGATGCAACGAATGAAAGGAGCGAGCGGGAGTGAAACGGAAAACGGTTCTTGTGCTGATTTTTTCAGCGATCGTCATGGCCGCGGTCGGAGGGTTCGCGGTGTTCCGCACGATGAGCGCCGCATCGGACGGAGGGGTCGGCGCGAAGATGAAAGCGCTCTTCGCCGAGCCGCGTCCGGTACTGCTGGAGGAGGTTCGCTCCGGAAACGAGTCGAAAAGTCGAACCTACCCTGCGTCCGTGCAAGCGTCCAAGGAAGCACCGCTCTCTTTCAGAGTGAGCGGCCCTCTCGTGACCGTGAACGGACAACCCGGCGATTTTATCAAAAAGAACGCGGTGCTGATGGCGATAGATCCTCGGGATTTTCAGGATTCCATCCGCGTATTGGAGGCTCAGCTGTCGGGCGCGATGGCCGCTCTTGAGAAGTCGAGGCTGGATTTCGAGCGGTCGAAGTCGCTCTTGGGAGAGAACGTCATTTCCAGGGCGTCGTACGATGCGGCGAAGGGCGCGTTCGAAACATCGGCGGCCTCGGTGAAGGATATTCAGGCCCGATTGAAAATCGCAAGGCATCAACTGGCGGACACCAAGCTGCTCGCGCCCTTCGACGGCATCGTCGCGACCAAACGGGTGGAAAACCACGAGATGGTCAGCGCCGGGCAGGTGGTGTTGACCGTTCTGGATATATCGAGTCTCGAAATCAAGGCGAACATTCCCGAGAACGAGATCGCCCGGACGTCGCTCGCCCCCGGACAGGAGGCGACGGTAGGATTCGCCTCTCTTCCGGAGCGCACGTTCAAGGCGTTCTTGAAGGAGTGGAGCGCCGCTCCGGATCCGTCGACCCGTACGTATTCGGTGACCTTCGCGCTCCCCGCCCCTAAGGAGGCGCAGATCCTTCCCGGCATGACCGGAGAGATTTTCTGGGGAAAACAGGCGGATGCCGCGGACGCGGTTTCGGTTCCCGTAGGAGCGTTGGTCGCCGACGGCGAGAAGGGATCCGCAGTCTGGATATTCGATCCGGACACGTCCTCCCCGGTGAAACGAAGCGTTCGCACCGGAGCATTCAGTCACGGCGGGAACAGGGTGCTCGTGCTCGACGGACTGCGTTCCGGAGAGCAGATCGTCGTCGCCGGGGCGTCCTTCGTCGTCGAGGGCATGAAGCTCAGACCCATGTCGCGGTAGAGGTTTCGGCGAATGAATCCAGCGGTTTTCGCTCTGAAAAAACGTACCATTGTGTATGTGATGCTCATCCTCCTTTTCGTCGGAGGAGCGCTTTCCTACCAGAATATCGGCCGCCTTGAAGATCCTACATTCACGATCAAAACGGCCGTGGTGGTCACCCGGTACCCGGGGGCAAGCCCCGCCGAGGTCGAAATGGAAGTAACGGAGGTCGTCGAGGAGGCCATCCAGGCGTTGGGGCAGGTGAAGAAAATCTACTCCACTTCGCAGGAAGGGCTTTCCATCGTCTACGTCGATATCAAGGACTCGTATGCGACGGAAGAATTGCCGCAGGTATGGGACGAACTGCGCCGAAAGGTCGGCGACGTGCAGGGAAAACTTCCTCCCGGCGCCGGTCCGTCCTTGGTGAACGACGACTTCGGCGATGTGTTCGGCGTATTCTTTGCGCTCGTCGGCGACGGATATTCCTATTCGCAGCTCAGGGACTACGCTCGGGACGTGAAGAAGGAGCTGCTTCTGTGCAAGGGCGTCGCCAAGATCGAACTCTGGGGTACTCAGCAGGAGGTCGTCTATGTCGAGTTCAACCGGGCGCGCATGGCGGAGATGGGGCTCTCTCCCGGGCAGATACAGCAGGCGCTCGCGTCGCGCAATCTCGTGCAGTCGAGCGGCAACGTAAACGTCGGCGAAAGCTATCTTCGCGTCACCCCTACGGGCGACTTCGTCAGCGAACGCCTGATCTCGGACATCTACATCGGTGGAAGAGACGGTCTTGTCCGCTTGGGAGATGTGGCTACCGTTTCGCGCGGTTTCGCGGAACCACCGACGAACATAATGCGGTTCAACGGGCGTCCCGCCGTCGGAATAGGAATCTCCACGGTGGAGGGCGGCAACGTCGTTTCGATGGGGGAGGCGGTACGTCGGAGGATCGCCGAACTCGAGCCGGAGAGACCTCTGGGCATGGAACTGCACTCTGTTTATTATCAAAGCGAAATCGTCACCGAATCCGTGAATGCGTTCATTGTCAACCTGTTGCAGGCGGTCGGAATCGTCATAGGACTTCTTATGATCTTTATGGGATGGCGGAGCGGATTCCTTATCGGATTTGTTCTGGTGCTCAACATCCTGGTCACTTTCATCGGTATGTACCTTTTGAACATCGACCTGCAGAAGGTCTCTCTCGGCGCGCTCATCCTGGCGCTCGGTATGTTGGTGGACAACGCGATCGTGGTTGCGGACGGTTATCTGATCGGTATCGCCAGAGGAGTGGAGAGGGAGAAAGCCGCCGCCGACATCGTACGGGACACGCAGTGGCCTCTTCTGGGGGCTACTGCCGTCGCTGTTCTTGCCTTTGCGGCGATAGGGTACGCCTCCGGGGAGGTGAGCGAATTCACCCGGTCGCTCTTTCAGGTGATGGCGCTCTCTCTTTCGATGAGTTGGGTGTTGGCCGTTTCGGTGACGCCTTTGCTCTGCGTACGCTTTCTTCATGCCCCCGATTCGTCGGGCGACAGGGATCCGTACGATAAACCCATGTACAGGATATACCGCGGGGTGGTCCACGGTTTCTTGAAATATCGCGCCGCGGTGGTCGCGGTATCGCTGATTCTCCTTGTTCTGTCGGTGCTCGGATTCGCTCTGGTACCCACAAACCTCTTTCCGGCCTCGACCCAGAGATACTATTACGTCAACATATGGAGACCCGAAGGGACGCGAATCGAGAATACATTAAGGTCTTTAAAGGAAATCGAGGAGTATGTCGCCGGGCTCGACGGGGTGAAGAACGTTTCCGCATTCGTAGGGGAGGGGACGCTTCGGTTCATCCTCACGTACAACCGGGAGGATCCTAATTCGAGCTACGCGCAGCTTCTTGTGGAGGTCGAGGACTACCGCATGGTCGACGATCTGATCTATGAAACCGAGAAGTTCATGCGCCACAACATCCCGGATGTACAGGCCCACTGTACCAAGTTCATCACCGGTCAGTCGAAGGAGTATACGGTCGAGGCAAGATTCCGGGGACCGGATGTGGACCAACTCAAGAAGATCGCCGAAAAAGCGCAAGCGATAATGAGAGCGAACCCCAATGCCCGCGATGTGCAGAGCGACTGGAGGACGCCGGTTCAGGCCGTTCGCCCCGTCTTTTCCGAAGACCCCGCTCGGCGGGTAGGGGTCGGCCGGCAGGATCTCGCGCAAGCCATCGAGTTCAATTTCAACGGGATAACCATGGGGCTTTTCCGCGAAGGCGACGTCCTTCTTCCCATCGTTGCCCGTCCGGTGGAAGAGGAGCGCGCGTCGGTGCAGAATATCGAGGATGTTATGGTCTGGAGTCCTTCGGCGGGAGCCTACATTCCGATGCTTCAAGTCGCCTCCGGCGTGGAAACGGTCTGGGAAGATCCTTTGATCAAACGCCAGAACAGGCAGAGGGCGGTCACCGTGCAAGCGAATCCTGTGGTCGGACTGGCCGAAACACTGCGGCGGGAAGTGAAGGATGAGATAGAAACCATCATGCTGCCGTCGGGCTATTCGCTGGAGTGGGCCGGAGAGTATCTAGATTCCAAGGAAGCGGAGGATCCGCTGAAGATTTCCTTCCCCATCTGCCTGATCGCCATGTTCGTCCTCGTGCTCGGTCTCTTCAATTCAGTCAGAAGGGCTCTCATCGTCTTTCTCACTGTGCCGTTTTCCATCATCGGTGTGACGATAGGTTTTCTCTTGACCGGGCAGGCTTTCGGTTTCATGGCGATTCTGGGGTTTCTGGGGCTCTCCGGCATGGTCATCAAGAACGCCATTGTCCTGATCGACCAGATAGAGTTGGATATAGCCGATGGGAAGCACCCCTATAGGGCGATTCTCGATTCCGCCGTCAGCCGTCTGCTTCCGGTTGCCATGGCTGCCGGAACGACGATTCTCGGTATGCTCCCTCTGATTTTCGATCCTTTCTTCTCGGCCATGTCGGCCACGATCATGGGAGGGCTTTTCGGAGGCACGTTCCTGACGCTGCTGCTCGTTCCCGTTCTGTACAGTCTCTTCTTCAAGATACCGGCCGACGACAGGTATCTGAGCCTTGATGGGGCCGAACCGTAGACTCCGTCCGAATAGGAGGATACGAATGGATCACGTATTGTCGTTTTATTGGGGGCCGCCCGAAGACGAAAGTTTGAAGGAGCTGTTCCAAGAGTATCAGGAGGACCGCCGGCGTGGAGAGAGGAAGATGTCGGGGGATTGGGAGGCCTTCGAAGGGTACGCCGCGCTCTCTCTGTTCAAGCCTTCGGGGTCTGGAACGAGCGTTATGGAGTCGTTCTTTCAAGCGCATTGCCCGCTCTCTCTTTCAATTAAAGGGTACTGTTTTCAGATGGAGCTTCGCAGAAAAATCTGGGTTGGGTGCGTTTCCATTTCGAGAAAGGACGTATCGTTCGCATCGGATGGAGGAACGGAACTACTTTGGCCGCTTTCCGGGGTGGTCAATACGGCGGTATCGGTGGAATTGGCCTCCCGCTTGAAAAGAGAATGGGTGGGCTGGGTGACGGTCCGTCCCGTGGAGTGGGACTTCGAGAGGATTCGTCTTCTGGAGAGGGTACGTCTTTCGGAGAGAAAGGCATATCGATGAAGCGGATGCGGTTATCGGGTGTGCGTGCGCTTCGGATTTTTTAAAATGGGAAGGAATGTTCTTGTGTATGTATAGAAAAACATGCGTATGGTTGTTTGTTCTGTGTTCTTTTCTGTTCGCCATGCAGGGCGAAGCGTACGGAGCGGAGGGAACGCTTACTCTTGAGAAGGCGCTCGCTCTTGCCCGCGAGCACAACCCGTCGCTCGCGGTGGCCGGAGAGCAGGTCGTCCAGTCGGAAGCCGATGTGGAGAAGGCCTCGTCCGCGATGGGGCCGAAACTGCAGGTGCAGGCGAGCTACACCAGATACAACGAGGATGCCCGGAACCCCGTGTTCGACGGGACGGGCCGGCCGACGGGCGGCTATATTCTGGAGGGTTTCGAGAACACGTGGCGGACCGCCGTCGTGCTCACGCAGGTGCTGTACAGCGGAGGCTCGCTTTCGGCGAACCGGGCCGCCGCTCGGTTGCGGACGGAGGCGCAGCGGGCGCGGGAGATCCGCACGCTCCAAGGGGTGGAGAACGGGGTGAAGCGGGCGTATTACGACCTCCAGCGCGCGCGAGCGTTTCTTGTGATCGCGGAGGAGTCGGCGCGACTGGCGAAAGAGCATCTCGCAGTCGTGGAGGCGCTTTTCAGGCACGGGGCAGTGGCGAAGAACGAAGTGCTCAGGGTACAGGTGGACGTCTCCAACGCGGAACTGCTGCAAATCCAATCGGAGAATGCGGTGAACGTCGCTTGGAAGGGGCTTTCGAGGGCCGTTGGAATCGCACTTCCCGAAAAGGCGGCGCTTCCCGAACCGGAGAAGCCGTTGGAGGGAGTGGAGTTCCCGCCCGACCCCGAACGGCTGGCGTTGGAGAGCCGTCAGGAGATGCGCGCCCTCGATTTCATGCGCCAAGCCGCGCTCGAAAGCGTGACGGCGGCGGAGGGACAAAGCAAACCTCAAATCTTCTTCGAGGGTAAGTATCAGGACGTCGGTGACGGCTTCTATCCGGACAAGGAAGATCAGTGGACGCTTTCTCTTGTCGCGCAGTGGACGCTGTACGATCACGGCGAGGTGCGTTCGCAGGCGAAGAAAGGGCGTTCCATGGTCCGGGAGTTTCTCGGCCGGATGGACGATCTGGAGAAACAGGTGATTCACGAAGTGGCCACCGCGCGGTTGAACCTGGAATCCGCGCTGAAGAGAACGGATGTCGCGCGTACTCAGGTGATCCTGGCCGAGGAGGACTACCGTATGGCGTTGCAGCGCTACCGTGTGCAGGCGGGAACCAACCTCGACGTTCTGGATGCGCGGGTAGCCCTCGTCAACGCGCAGAACAAGCTTGCGGCGTCCGTCTACGACGCGTACACGGCGCGCGCCGACTTCATACATGCTCTCGGTGGAGGGTACGAGGAGAGGTAATTTCTTCTGTAGGTATTGACGAAGAGCGAGCGGATTCAAGAGCCTTTCGCGCTTATTCCGCGCGATGCCATGCGCTATCATAATGCGGGAACGCCCGAGGCCTTTTCGAAAGGCGAATTATCATGCTTCGGTGTTCCCGCATCGCGCTCCGGCGACCTCTCGAGTTCGCCGACTTCGAAAGCGAGGGAATTCCATGGAAAATAATCACGTGTCCCCTTTCTCATCACCCTGGGAAATTCAACGCTTTCTCAGCGCCATCCCGTATAACTCCAAGGAGGAGTGCAAATCGCCGAAACGCGTGCTTGCCGAGCGAAACGCGCACTGCTTCGAAGGTGCGCTCTTCACTGCCTCACGACTTCGGGAGCTGGCGGTTTCAGGAGTAAAACCGGGAAGCATAGCCCATATGCTTGTGGAGCTGTCGAGAGATGACCAGACGGTCAGGCGCTCAACTGACATGAACGGAGAGTTTGTTTTCGATAATATACGCCCGGGAAGCTGGAATCTGAAGTTCTACGAAGCTGGGCTTCCCACAGGATATCGGTTCGAGACCGAGTCGAAGACCATCGAACTGGCCCCGGGAGATACGGTGGAGATGGTGAACCTCATTTTCCCGAAAAAGCGGACCATACAGTTTATTGACAGCGGCACGGTCACAACGTCCTCTTCGGGAAAAAAGAAATAAATGGCGGGGAAAGGGGGAAAAGGCACCATGGAAAGTCACCGGACCGGTTTCGTATGGATACTGGCAGTTTTGATCCTTGTCGTTTCCGCCGAAGGGATTCCGCTGTCCGGGCCCTTCTGTTCCCCGCTGGACGCGGCGGAATCGGCCGCCCTCCCCCTGGAGGTCTCCATTCCGGAATATTGGGGCGTTCACGTAAAGGGGGCCTCCGTATCCATGGTTGCCATGATCGGAGGCAAACCGGCGGAAAGCTCCTTTTCCTTCCTCCTTTCCTCCACAGGAAATACCCCGAGAAAGCTGACGGCCCGCCTTGCGGCGCCCCTGCCCGCCGGAATGTCCATGACGGTGGAGGTGCCTTCCGCCCAGGGAGGCCGGTCAACCGGGCCCCAGTCCCTGGGAACCGGTGAAGTGGATCTCCTGACCGGTTTTCGGGGGCTGTTCGGCGCCGGCGGCAGGGGGATGCTGAAAATGAAGGGCAGCAACAGCCTCGCACCGGGTGCGGGGCAGGCTGTACTGGTTCTGGCTGTTCGCGATATGTAGGACTGCCCGGAGCGTGGGGGTACGGCAGGAAATTACGGGGTCGGTCCTCCTGTTTCCATGGCTGGTTCTGCCCGGGGCCGGATGGACAAGGACGGCATCATGCTTGTGTCCGACATTGCCGGCAAGAAAGCGGTCTTCTTAAAGAAGATAAAGCCGTAACAGAACAGGGTGGGCTGATACGCAGAGGGCGGGGGAATCCCCCGCCCTCCTTTTTAATTTAACTCCGGACCAACATCCGGTGTTGCCTGCACCCTCAGCTGGAAGGGAAGGAGGTCATACCCCCCTGTCCGGCCGGTTCTGAAACAATCCTCCCTTGACAGATCCCTGGAAGAAGAGGAGAATTCGAAAAAATCGGGAGAAGGGAGAGAGGATGAAAATGCTGAAGAGAATTATGGAAATAGACGCGGCCGCTGCCGATTCGATCAGGGGCGGAAAAACATGTGACTGCTCCTGTGACTGTACCTGCGCCATGAGTTCCGTGACGGACGACACCATGACGTCAACCCGTGATTCCAACATGCTCAGCACCTATGCCTCGTGAACATCCCAGTAATTAAGAAGAGAGAGTTTTTTTTCTTTCTCCCGGCTTCTCCCGCCCAGTGCAGGAAAAGCCGGGAAAACTGTATAGAGGAGCGGCGCTTTCCCTGTCGAAAAATTTCGAGTGCAGAAGGGGAGAAAAATGGCAGATATTCCGGCAGCCTCTGTGATAAACGACCGCTACCCTATGGTAAGGCTCTTCCGGCATGGTGAAGATGTAGTTCTCTATGACGGGAAGGCCCATTTCGCGGTGATCCTGTCCAATGATGAACTTGAGGTACTTGAGGCTTTTCTGGCAGGAAGACAGGAAGAAGAAATTGTCGCCTCTTTTTCTTCCCGCCTGGGACGGAACCCCATTGCCGAACTCTGCGGGAAGCTGGAAAGGCTGCGTGAGAGGGGAGTTTTCACCGGGGGGCCGGCGGAAACCGTGTCTCCGGCCGGCAAAGAGGAGATCCGGAACCTGCTGGAGTATTATGACCGCAATATCCTGCTGAGGAAATTCTGCCTCGAGGTGACCGAGGACTGTAATTTCCGCTGTACCTACTGCAAAAGAACCATCGCGGACGATTT
>NZ_JAESIH010000038.1:0-2834 GCF_016756745.1 Aminivibrio sp. | reverse complement strand
CCCAGGCAGGCAGGGATGAAATCGACATGGAATGCTTTGCCGGGCTTCTGCAGTTCGCGGGACTTGTATTTGACAATCCCTCCGGAAGCAATTTCCTGAAACTCTCCCTGACCTGCCCCATGGGATTCGATAATCTGATGGCGGCTGCAAACGGAGATTATCTTCTATGCCACAAGGTCAGCGGGAATTTGCCCATAGGCCATTGCTTGAAGGGGCTGGATTTCGAAAAGCTCGTTGAGGTGAACAGAAAATATGCCGGGACCGTAAACTCGGGCGAATGCAGGAGCTGCTGGGCTGTCCGCTTCTGCAGGATATGCGCGGCGGCGCGAATGAGCGGTGAGGGATTCATCAACCCCACGCCGCAGGAGTGCGATGTGCTCAGGCTGGATATCGCTTTCAGGTTTGCCTGCTTTCTTCATCTTGCCAGGAATCACCCGGATATTCTCGCACGGATCTTCCAATACAAAAGAGATCCCGAGCATTGCGTAGGGGTTATAGACATCAATGATTTTTAGGAAATCCTTTCCCTTTTGCAGGCAGCGGGACATGATGGACTGCGGTCCGGCGTGCCTGCAGATGATCTGCAGACATTTCGGGAGATCCTTTTCCCTGCCCTATCTTCGCGAGAAGAGCGAAGCCGGCCGGGACGGCACGTCCTTCGGCAGCCTCCGCAGGGCCGGCGAAGCCCTGGGACTCCGGGGAAGGTACCTTCGCGTGTCCTTCAGCTGCCTGGAAGAAGAAGCGCTCCTTCCCTGCATCGTGCCCTGGGACCGAAACCATTTCGTCGTTCTGTGGAAAACGGGGAACGGGAAGATGCACATCATGGATCCGGCAGACGGAGAGAGGGTCGTGGACTGCGGCGAATTCCGCTCACGATGGTCGGGAGGAGAGGACGAGGGATTTCTCCTTTTCTTTGAACCGGCGGAGCGTTTCCGTTCCCACCGGGAGCCGGAAAGAGAAAAGGAAAAAAATATGCTTTCACTGGCTCCCCTCATGGCGCCCTATGTTCGCCTTCTGGCCTCCATAGGGCTGGCAATGCTTCTTACGAGCGCCATCCAGATGACGCTTCCCTTTCTGACCAGAATTGCGGTCGACAGGGGAATCGGAACAGGGGATATCACAATCCTCAAGGCGGTCTTCCTTGGACAGGCCCTGCTGGTCTCCGGCCGGACCTGCGCCCATTTTTTCCGGGAATGGGCACTCTTTTTCGTCAGTACACCGGTAAACATCAACCTTGTACGGGCGTTCCTCGAAAAACTCGCACACCTGCCCCTCCGCTATTTTGACGTCAAAAAGCTGGGGGATATACTGCAGCGCCTTCAGGACCACAACCGGGTGGAATCCTTCCTGAGCCGCTCGGTTCTCGGTATACTGATGGCCGCTCTGAATGTCGCCGTTTATGGGATTGTGCTGTTTTTCTACAGCAGGGCAACGTTCTTCGTTTTTCTTGCCGGAACAATACTGTACGTCCTGTGGGCACGCCTTTTCCTTTCCGCGAGAAGAAGGATCGATTATCAGAAATTCCTGTGGATGGGCAGGAGCCAGGATGCGGTGATACAGTTCGTGATGGGGATGCAGGACATCCGGCTCAATCAGTGCGAGGAAAAGAAAACGGATGCCTGGCATTCGCTGCAGGAAAAACTTGCCGGTGCAAAGCGCAGGGGACTGGCAATCGGACAGGGGCAGCTGCTCGGATGTTCCCTGATCCGGGAGGCCCAGTATGTCCTTATTTCGTACCTGGCGGCCCGGTCCGTCCTGGACGGTGACATCACCCTCGGGACCATGCTCGGGATCCAGTTCATTCTTGGACAGCTGGGCGGACCCGTAGACTTCCTGTTCCATTTTTTCACCGAGGCCCAGGATGCCTCGGTCAGTTTCGAGAGAATCCAGTCCGTCCGCTCCCTCCCGGATGAAGAAGACGAAGGGGGAGAAAGGAATGGGGAAATTTCTCCCTCGGCCGATGTCATTCTGAAGAACGTCTCCTTCCGGTACGGCGGAGAGAATACGGGCAACGCGCTCGATTCGGTGTCGATAACGGTCCGGAACGGAATGACCACGGCTGTAGTCGGGGAAAGCGGGTGCGGGAAGACGACCTTTTTAAAGCTTCTTCTCGGCATCTACCGTCCTTCGGAAGGAGAAATTTTTCTCGGCTCCGTTCCCCTCTCTTCAGTTCCTCCCGGCGAATGGAGGAGGTGCTGCGGGGCAGTGATGCAGGACGGGTATATTTTCTCCGACACCATTTCCGCGAATATCGCCCTGTCAGGAGATGAACCGGACCCGGAGGGTGTGAGAAATGCCGCCCGAATGGCGAATTTAGAAGAATTCATCGAATCCCTTCCGCAGAAATACGAGACGCTGATAGGGAACGATGGTCACGGCCTGAGCCAGGGACAAAGGCAGCGGATCCTTATCGCGAGAGCGATTTACAAAAATCCCGGATTCCTGTTCTTCGACGAGGCGACGAATGCTCTCGATGCCGGAAACGAGTCCGTCATCATGGGCAATCTCAGGTCATTTTTCGAGGGGAAGACCGTGGTGATAGCAGCCCACAGGCTGAGCACCGTGAAGAATGCCGATCAGATCGTGGTTCTGGAAGGCGGCCGGGTCGTGGAGCAGGGGACCCATTCAGAACTGGTGTCCGCAGGGGGAAAATATTATGCCCTTGTCGGAGGGCAGATGGAACCCCGGTAGGGTTCCACTCTTTAACCCTGGATTCCCGGCCATTCATAACGAGGTTGCCGGGGAAATCACTATAAACCAAGTAATGATCGCACTTTGACAATCGTCGACTTGACCACCGCATCGTTACGTGTTACAATAAACATAACGAGGTG
>NZ_JAESIH010000037.1 GCF_016756745.1 Aminivibrio sp. | reverse complement strand
GGTGGCGCAGAAGGAGAGCCCCGGGAACTTCCTGCTCATGCACGCCATGGGCCCCAACGTGGCGGGTGTTATCGGGACCGCCGTGGCCGCAGGCGTCATGCTCACTCTGCTGAGCTGAAAAGACCGGAACCAGTAAAAAACAAAGCCCCTTTTCTTATTCGGGAAAGGGGCTTTTTTGTTTACCTGCCGGGAGACATTTCTATATGCCTTTCCATGGGCAAGTGTTATTATATCGGATGGAAAATATTCCGCAGGTAATGATGTCTGCGTCCGGTTTTATGATCTTCAACGGGGGAGGAGATTTTGAATGAAAATTGCCATAGGTGCAGATCACGCAGCTTTTCCGCTGAAAAGGATCCTGGTTTCCCATCTCAGGGAGAAGGGATCCGAAGAAATACTCGACATGGGGACGGATACGGATTCCCTGCCCTGCGACTATCCCGATATCGCCCTGAAGGTCGGTGAGATGGTGGCCCAGCGAAAAGCCGATCGGGGTGTGCTTCTCTGCGGGACGGGTGTCGGTATGTCGATAGCGGCGAACAAGATCCCCGGCGTGTACGCGGCCCATTGCCACGACGTTGAAACGGCGAGCATGAGCCGGCGGCATAATAATTCCAATGTGCTTACCATGGGAGCCCGGATTCTTTCTCCCGAGAAGGCGGTCGAAATCCTGGATGTCTGGCTTTCCACGGAATTTGAAGGGGAGCGGCACTCGAGGCGCCTGAGCAAGATCGCCGATTACGAGCAGAAAATCTGCCCGAGCTGCTGCCTCTCGGACAAGGGCAAAACGGTCATATTCGATCACCCCCTCGTGCAGCACAAGGTCAGCATCATCAGGGACAAGAACACCTCGGTGAAGGAATTCCGGGAACTGGTCCAGGAAATTGCGGGGCTCATGGTGTATGAGATTACAAGAAATCTTCCCTTGGTCAAGATACAGGTCGAAACCCCCCTCGCCCTTGCCGACGCCTATGCCCTGGAAGGTAAAAAACTGGCCGTCGTTCCCGTTCTCCGGGCGGGTCTTGGAATGGTGGACGGCATTCTCCAGCTCGTACCAAACGCCAAGGTCGGGCACATCGGGCTGTACCGCGACCCGGAAACGCTGATGCCTGTGGAATATTACTGCAAGCTTCCGGGCGACATCAGCGAACGGGATATTCTCATTCTCGACCCCATGCTGGCCACAGGCGGCTCGGCCTCGGCTGCCATAAGCCTGGTGAAGGCACGGGGAGGCAAGAAAGTTTCACTGGTCTGTATCATCGCAGCGCCCGAAGGCGTATCGAAAGTGCACGGAGACCACCCGGATGTGGACATCTTCGCCGCCGCCCTTGACAGCCACCTGAACGACCACGGCTATATAGTCCCCGGCCTGGGCGATGCTGGAGACAGGCTTTTCGGCACGAAATAGGCTATCCTCGTGGAATTCGCACTGAAAAATTTTTTTGTCGCAGCACCGCTGCTCCTCCTTTGGGGACTCTGTGTCACGCCCCTTTCCATAAGCCTGGCGAACCGTTACCGCATTGTCGACCATCCCGGGGAGCGGAAGATTCATACATCGGTTACTCCCAGGGGGGCAGGTATCGTCCTCTGGCTAGGGTTCCTTCTCTGGTGCCTTTTCGCCGCCGGAGAGCACCCGGTCGTCAGGTTTATCGGCACGGGAAGCACCATGGTCTTCCTCAGCGGATACAGAGACGATATGAAGAGCATTGCCCCCCTGGTGAGACTCGGTGTGCATCTTTTTGCGGCGGTTATCTTCTTCGTACCTGTGAGCCTGCCCCCGGCCCACGTTGCCGTATGTCTTTTCTGGATTACGGGAATGACCAATGCCTATAACCTGATCGACGGTGCCAACGGGCTCTGCCTGCTCATGTTCATTTCAGCGTGTCTTCTCTCCTCACCCCTCGGAAACACCACTGTTTTTCTCTCCCTTGCCGCCCTTGCAGGGGGAGTTCTGTATTGGAATTTTCCGAAGGCAAGGACCTTTCTCGGAGACGGCGGGACGACCCTTCTCGGATACCTTTTTTCGTGCTTTTTCATTTATACTGTTGCCCCAAGGCTTGGAGCGGTAGGGGTGATCGAACTTCCCTTCCTTCTCCTTCTCGCAGGGGGGGTTCCCGTGGCGGATACGCTGTTCGCCATATTGCGCAGGGTCTGGAAAGGAAGATCCCCCTTCCTCCCTGACAGGGGGCACATACACCACCGTCTCCTCGACAGGGGGATCAGCCCCTTTTGGACGGTGATTCTTCTTACCTTTATACAGTGCCTTGTCGTCGGTTCAGGAGTATTTCTTTTCACCGCCCGGCTCTCCTGATGCATTCTCTTCCTGAAATCCGGAAGAGAAAGGCGGCCAACACCATGAAAGACGGAGCTGTTTCACTCATGAAGAAAAAAATAGCATGCGTAATAGGAACCCGTCCCGAGGCGATCAAAATGGCCCCGGTGATCTCCGCCCTTCGGGAAAAGGGGCTGGACGTCACCGTCCTGGCTACAGGTCAGCATTCCCAGATGCTCGATCAGGCCCTGGCTTTTTTCGAGATCAGGGCTGATGTGAACCTTTCCGTAATGGAGGAGAGACAGTCCCTGGACCAGCTCACGTCACGGGTACTTCTCGGCGTGGGTGGCTTTCTGGACAGAGTTCCGACGGATCTCCTGCTCGTTCACGGAGACACGACGACGACAATGGCCGCCTCCCTGGCGGCATTTTACAGGCATGTTCCGGTGGGGCATGTCGAGGCGGGGCTCCGGAGCGGCGACCTCGGACGCCCTTTCCCTGAGGAAGTGAACAGGATCATCACCGACAGGCTTTCAACCCTTTGGTTCGCACCAACGGAAGGAGCGGCGGAGAACCTGCGGAGAGAGAACCTGCCTGTTTCGCCGGAGACGCTGTTCGTAACGGGCAACACCGTCATCGATGCCTTGTTCCGGACCCTTGAAAAAAAACACACGCCGTCCCCGGAACTTGCTTCGCTGATCTCCGGGGACGACCAGGTCATTCTCATGACCGCCCACAGGAGGGAATCATGGGGAAGCCCGCTGGAATCGATCTGCCTCGCCATGAGGGATATTCTGGAAGCTGACGGCCGCGTCCGCATCCTCGTTCCCCTTCATAAGAACCCGTCCGTAAGGAATGTGATACAGCGTTTTCTTGCGGACGAAAAAAGGGTCACCTTGTGCGAACCCCTTGATTATCCTGATTTTGTCTGGGCGATGAACAGAAGCTCTCTTATCCTCACCGACAGCGGGGGAGTACAGGAAGAAGCGTCAGGCCTGAAAAAGCCCGTCCTTGTTATGCGGGATCTCTCCGAACGGCCCGAGGCCCTCGAGACAGGGACGGCTCTCCTTGTGGGTACTGACCGCGAAACCATAAGAAACGTCACGGTGAGGATCCTCTCCGACGGGGCATTCCGCGAAAGCCTGTTGAACCGGGGGGAGAACCCCTTCGGAGACGGAACGGCATCATTGAGGATAGCCGACAGCATTTTCTGTTATTACGAAGGCCGTTAAAATCATGGTATAGTAGTTAATTATGATTTCCCACCAAAATTTCGGGAGGAATTGACCAGTGGAATCCAAGATGGAAATTATCGGCGGTAAAGCCCTCAGGGGAGTTGTCGAAGCCCAAGGAGCGAAAAATGCATCCCTTCCGGTTATGGCCGCCGCTCTTCTTCTAAAGGACAGTACTCTCCGCATTACCCGCGTGCCCAATCTTCTCGACGTGAACACCATGGCTGACCTGCTCAGGAGTCTCGGTGCTGAAATTGCTTTCAGCAATCATATCATGGAAATTCATACCCCGTCGGAAATATCCTGGGAAACTCCGCCGGATCTCGTCAGAAAAATGAGAGCCTCATCACTCGTTCTCGGGCCTCTTCTCGCACGGTGCGGCAAGGCTGTCATGCCCCTGCCCGGAGGATGTTCCATCGGAAGCAGACCCATCGACCTTCACCTGAAAGGGCTGACGAAGATGGGTGCCACCATAGAGCTTGTGCATGGAGCAGTGCACGCTCATACCAGCGGACTGACCGGTTGCCGTATTTACCTTGATTTCCCTTCGGTGGGAGCCACGGAGAATCTTATGATGGCCGCCGTATTCGCCAGGGGGGAGACTGTACTGGAGAACACGGCGCGGGAGCCCGAAATCTATAACCTCGTGGAGGCCCTGAAATCCATGGGCGCCCAGGTGGAAGCCGACGGGACCGGGGTGATCCGCATCCAGGGAGTGGACGCCCTTCAGAGTGCCGAGTCAAGGATCATTCCTGACCGTATCGAGGCCTGCACCTACATTCTTGCGGGGGCGGCAACCAACGGCGAAGTAACGGTGGCCGGAATCATTCCCAACCATATCGATTCCCTCCTCGCGAAACTCGAGGAGGCAGACGCTTCCCTCACAGTCAAGGAAAGCGAAGTCACCATCCATCCTTCTCCCAGATTGAAGGGAGTATCCCTCAAAACGCTTCCCTACCCCGGATTTCCCACGGATCTTCAGCCCCAGATCATGGCTGCCCTCTGCCTTGCCCAGGGAACAAGCGTGATTCAGGAAAGCGTTTTCCAGTCCCGTTTTCTTCATGTCAGCGAGCTGAACAAAATGGGAGCTAAAATTGACATCCAGAGTAACTCCGCCATCATCACCGGTGTGGACCGGCTTACGGGAGCTGACGTGGTGGCCACCGACCTGAGAGCGGGAGCCGCTCTTGTCATAGCGGGGCTTGCCGCCGTGGATTCTACTTATGTGTATCACCTCGGCCATATTTTCCGGGGATACGAGGATATGGACAGAAAACTGACGGATCTAGGCGCCGACGTCAGGGTTATGGCAGGCGACACAGGTGACGGCTGCGGAGCCGAAAAAAACGTCCGGGGAAGTTTTCCTGCTCTCGGCGGCTGAGAGGCCATTTTTACAGGCTGGTCCGGGGGGAATGTTTTCTTGGCTACTGAAATAAAATTCCCTGTTTCAGCAGGCTGCCGCGTGATTGCCTTTGTCGGTCCCGCAGGTACGGGGAAGAGCCAGAGGGCACAGATGGTGGCCCAGGAAAATGAAGTGGATTTTCTGATAGACGATGGTCTTGTGATCTCCAAGGGAAGAATAATGGCCGGGAAGAGTGCGAAATCCGAGCGGAACCTTGTCAGGGCCATACGGAGAGCGCTCTTCCAGTTTCCCGATCACAGGAAGACGGTACAGGCCTTTCTGCGGAAATCAGCTCCCTGCAAGATCATGATTATCGCTACCTCAATTTCCATGGCGGAGAAGATTACCAGGGCCCTCGAACTGCCGTCCCCCGAACTCATCATCGACATAACCGAGGTCGCCTCTCCAGAAGAAATTATCAATGCCAGGAGAGAGCGTCATGAGAAAGGACAGCACGTAATCCCCGTTTCCAGGATCCAGTTGAGGAAAAATTTCGCAGGCAAACTGGTGGGACACCTGAGGGGCCTTTTTAAAAGCGTGGACAGGGAAGAGGGTGAGCGTACCATCGTGAGGCCGCCCTTCAGCTTTTTCGGGGCCCTGACCATCGACTCCACCGCCATAGAAGACCTGGTCCGCCACGTAGTGTCTCTGAGCCAGCAGGTTGAGGCGGTGAAGGATATCCGCGTGCGCTCGTCGGAGGATGAGATTTCGTTGGAAATAACCGTCAACGTGACGCCGGGGAAGTTCAATTTCCGGCAGCTGGGAAAAGTGCAGCAGAAGCGGGTTGCTTCAGCTGTCCGCTATTTTACCGGCATGGATATCGGGAGCGTCGATATAAGCATTGCGGAGGTGGTGTTGCCATGACCCTTTTTCAGAGCAGCGCGGACAGGGATGAAGCCTGGGCGGAGCTGCGAAAAAAAGTGGAAGGCTGCACCAGATGCGGCCTCTGCTCTTCAAGAAAGAACACTGTTTTCGGGCAGGGGAGCCGAAACACTCCCCTAGTGTTCATAGGTGAAGGGCCGGGAGCGGAAGAAGACGAACAGGGCGTCGCCTTTGTCGGAAGGGCTGGACGTCTGCTCACCCAGATTCTCGCCTCGGTAGGCATCCGGAGAGAGCAGGTTTTCATTACGAACGTGGTAAAATGCAGACCGCCGGACAACAGAGTGCCCGCCCCGGATGAGATGATGGCCTGCAGCCCTTTCCTGGAAGCCCAGCTGGCTCTTCTTCGCCCACGGCTCGTTGTCTGTCTCGGGAATACCCCGACGAAGTGGCTTCTGAGAACTTCCGAGGGGATCACGACCCTTCGGGGGAGATGGTTCCCCTGGCGGGGGGCCCTTCTTCTTCCCATGTTTCATCCGAGCTTCCTGCTGAGAAACGAATCCAGAAAAAAAGGAAGCCCGAAAGAACTGACCTGGAGGGACATCAATGCCGTCCGGGAGAAACTCGGTGAACTCGGAGCATCTCTGCCGGAAGAGGACGAAAATTCATGAAGGCCTATCCCGTCCCGTCTCCCTTCCATGTAGCCATCATTATGGACGGCAACGGCCGATGGGCGGAGAAACGGTTCCTTCCCCGCCTTCTTGGGCACAGGGCCGGGGTAAAGGCCCTCGAAAGGACGGTCCGGGCTGCCTGGAATCTTGGGGTTACCCATCTTTCGGTGTATGCCTTTTCCACGGAAAACTGGAAGCGGCCCGAAATGGAGATCAAGGGTCTTATGAGCCTTTTCCGCTTTTCTCTCCGGCGAAAGGTCGACGAGATCAAACGGGAGAATGTCCGGCTCCGTTTCGCGGGAAAACGGGACAACCTTCCCCCCGACGTGGCGGAACTCATGGAGTGGGCCGAGAGGGAGACCGGCATGAATACGGGGCTCACCCTTGTGGCCTGTCTGAATTACGGAGGGCGGCAGGAAATCCTCGACGGAGTGAATGCCCTGATTGCGGAAGGAAGGAATCAGCCTCTCACTGAAGAGGACCTGGACCGGAAGATGTATCACCCCGACCTTCCTCCGCCGGATCTTATCATCCGGACGAGCGGTGAGCAGCGGTTGAGTAATTTCTGGCTCTGGCAGTGCGTTTACAGCGAACTGTATTTTACCGATGTCCTCTGGCCCGATTTCGGGCCCGGCGATCTGGAAAAGGCCATCGCACAATTTACCTGCAGGGAGAGACGATATGGTGCAGTCAAATGAAGCATTGAAAGAACTGGCGGTAAGGGGAGGTACAGGGGCGGCCGTGGTGGCTGTCGTCCTGGGGGCCCTGTACGCCGGAGGGATGACTTGGACTGTCCTCGTTTCGGTTCTCGCCCTTGTCTCCCTCGGGGAGTTCTACAGTATGCTTTCGCGAAAATTCAAGGTTTCCAGGGGCGTCGGTTTTCTGGCCGGCGCGCTCATTCTCTTCACGGCTTCGGACGGCATCCACCCCATATCCCTGGTGCTCACCCTGAGCATTACGGCCTTTGTCATCCTTTTCGTGGAGATACTGCGAAGGCAGATCAGGGGGGAGAGCTTTGCCATCTGGAACATGGGAGGCACCTTGGCGGGCATTTTGTACATCATCATTCCATGGACTTTCATGATCCTGCTTCGGAGACTTCCGTCCGGGGCGATCCTCCTTTTTACCATGTTTCTCTGCACCTGGTGCTGCGACGTGGCGGCATACCTTATCGGATCGCGGTGGGGGAGGATCCGGCTGTGTGAAAACGTCAGCCCCAAAAAGACATGGGAAGGATTTCTCGGCGGACTTTCCGCCGCCCTTCTTGCCGGAGTGTCCGTAGCGTTTGTTTTGGAAACGCCTCCTCTTCCCTTCCTCTTTGTCGCCCTGATCTGCGGCGTAGCCGGCCAGATCGGCGACCTTGCGGAGTCGGTCATCAAGAGGGAAAGCGGGGTAAAGGACAGCGGAAGCGTCATCCCCGGCCACGGAGGCGTACTGGACCGTTTCGACGGCGTTCTTGTCAGCGGCCTCCTTGTTTACGTTCTTTTCGGGGTCATCCTTCGATGAAGAAAGTTCGTCTTTTCGTCATCGGCTGTACAGGAAGCGTCGGCAGTTCCGTTCTTTCCGTATGCCGGACTTTCCCCGATTTTTTTGAAGTTCGCGCCCTGGCGGCCCAGTCTTCCTTCTCGGAAACAGCGAAACTTGCCGAGGAATTTCAGGCTGACCGGGTGGTGCTCTCCGACCCTGAAGCTGCCGCAAATCTCAGACGGTCCTGCGGCGACAGCCTGAAGGTCCTCGGAGGCGCCGAAGCTCTGGAGGAAACTGCCGCAAGCCCCGATATCGACCACGTGGTCGTGGCGTCCTCGGGAACGGGAGCCATCGGAGCCCTTATGGCAGCTCTGGGGAGCGGCAAGGATGTTTCTCTTGCCAACAAGGAAAGCATCGTGGTCGCGGGGCAGTGGGTACTGCCGCTCCTCGGCCGGAAAGGGCAGCTCAGGCCCCTTGACAGCGAACATAACGCGGTGTGGCAATGCCTGGGGGATAGGGACCCCGCTTCGGTTTCCCGGATCATCCTCACGGCATCGGGGGGACCTTTCCTTACTTTTTCCCAGGAAGAGCTGGAGACAGTGACTCCTCTCATGGCGGTGCGCCACCCGGTGTGGAGCATGGGGGCCAAGATCAGCGTGGACAGTGCTACTCTGATGAACAAAGGGATCGAAATCCTCGAGGCCATGGCACTCTTCTCTCTTCCCGCCGAGAGGGTAGATGCCGTCATATGTCCTGATTCTTTCGTCCACGGCATCGTGGAGTTCAGTGACGGCTCGTTTCTCCTCTCCGCCTCCTCTCCCGACATGCGTCTTCCCTGCACGTCGGCACTGTTTTATCCCGAAAGAAGCCCCTTCCCGCCTGTCCCGGTCCCTCGCCTGCAGGAGAGGACCATTTCCTTCCTTCAACCGGACGAACAACGTTTTCCCTCGCTTCGTCTCGCAAAGGAAGCCGCCAGGAAGGGAGGGGCTTTCCCCGCTCTCCTGGTGGGGGCTGACGAGGTGGCTGCGGACCGTTTTCTGGCAGGTGATATCGGCTTTACCGAGATTCCGTCTGTGGTGGAATCGGTTCTGGAACAATGGAACGGACCGGCACCGGCTTCTCTAGCCGATGCCCTGGAAATCCTGGACGAAGGAAGAAGGCTTGCCGCTGCGGTTTGTCAGCGGCTGAAAACTTTCCGTCCCGCAAGGAGATCGATCTGAATGGCGAGTCTGCTGTCTTTTCTATTAGTCATAGGTATTTGCGTTGTGATCCATGAGTACGGACACTACATTACGGCAAGAATTTTCGATGTCCAGGTGCACGAGTTCGCCTTCGGCATGGGGCCGGTTGTCTTCCAGCGAAAGGGGAAGCATACCCTGTGGTCGGTCAGGGCTTTCCCGGTGGGCGGTTTCGTCCGCCTGGCAGGAATGGAGGAAGAGAACGAGAATGAGACCGTCGAGCCGGGCAGAGCTTTCTACGACAAGGCTGCCTGGAAGCGTTTTCTTATCCTGGTGAACGGCTCTGTGGCCAATGTCCTGCTCGCCCTCCTGCTGACGGCCGTTTTCCTTTCGGGACACGGTGTGGTCAATCTGGAGGAAACCGTTGTAGGAGAGGTGATGGAAGGGTACCCGGCGCAGGCCGCAGGTGTCGTTCCGGGGGACAGGATACTTTCCGTTAACGGAACCCCTGTGGAGACCTGGCGGGCCATGTCCGAGAAAATCCGGCAGGAAGCCCCCAAAGGCCCCGTCCTCTTTTCCGTCCGCCGAGGAGAGGCGATCCTTTCCATATCAACAGTGATTCTTCCGGACAGAGAGCAGGGAATTCCCCTTTTCGGAATCCGTCCCGGCATGAAACGATTCCCCGCCGGGGAGGCATTGTCCTCTGCCCTTTCGTACACGGTGAATATGAGCATCGAAATGGTCAGGGGAATAGTCCGGTGGGTTACGGGTGCCGAGAAAGTGGACGTCACCGGGCCGGTTGGAATTGCCTCCATGGCCGGTGAAGCGGCAAGGAAGGGGCTGTGGACCTTCCTTTCCTTCCTTGCGCTCATCAATCTCAACCTCGGGCTGATCAACCTTCTTCCGTTTCCTGCCCTGGACGGAGGGCGCCTCTTCTTCACAGCGGGGGAAATGGTCCTCAGGAGACGGTTACCGCCAAAGATCGAGAATTACATCCACATGACCGGATTTTTCCTCCTGATCACGCTCATTCTCTACATAACGTGGCAGGATATCCTTCGCCTGTTCGGGGGGTAGATGTTCATGGCAGGAACGGTCACCATCGCCGGTCTCTCGATCGGAAACGGCCACCCTGTGCGGGTGGAGAGCATGCTCAAAATACCCCTCTCCTCGAAGGAAAAGTGCCTCGAGCAGTGCCGATCACTCGCTTCCTGCGGCTGCGAGCTGGTCCGGGCAGCATTCCCTTCCCCGGATCTCGCAGGAGACCTCGCATGGCTGAACGAAAAATCTCCCGTTCCTCTCATGGCGGACATTCATTTCGATCCCGCCCTCGCCCTGGCGGCACTGGAGGCTGGAACGCCGTCCATCCGGATCAACCCTGGAAACATGACTAGGGCGCGTCTCCGGGACGTGGTTGCCTCAGCCCGGGAGAAACAGGCGGTCATACGGATAGGGGCCAACGGCGGGTCTCTGAATTCTGTCCAGCTGGAGAAGGCCGGCGGAGTCCGTTCCGATGCTCTCGCGGCGGCGGTGGAAGAACAGCTTCTGATTCTCCGGGAGGAAGGCTTTGAGGATATAATATTATCGGCAAAGTCTACTTCCGTTCATGAAACTGTCCGGGCGAACTCTCTTCTCGCCCTGAAATATCCCGGCTATCCCTTTCACATAGGGATCACCGAATCGGGATACGGAAGGGACGGTCTGGTGAAAAGCGCGGCGGGGCTGGCCCTGCTTCTCGGGCAGGGCATAGGGAACACGATCCGCGTCAGCCTCACCGAGTCTCCCCTCGAGGAAGTCCGGGCGGGATACTCCCTGCTCAGGGCCCTGGATCTGAGGCAGCGGGGAGGAAGCCTTATTTCATGCCCAACCTGCGGACGGAAAAGGATCGAGGTCAGAACGATCGCCGACATGGTGACGCCCTGCCTGGAGAACCTGCCGGACGGGGTGACGGTGGCCGTGATGGGGTGTGAAGTGAACGGACCCCGGGAAGCAATGGACGCCGATTTCGGGATTGCCGGTTCTCCCCGGGGTGCGGTGGTATTTTCGAAGGGAACCGTTTTGTTGAAGGATGTTTCCCTGGAGAGGGTGCCGGAACTGCTTGAACGTATGGCTTGCAGGAACACGGCGGAAAAAAAGCAAGGATAAGAGACAATAAACACACTTGGAAAATGGAAAGGGGAAAGAACTCAATGCCGGTAAACCTGAAAGGAAGAAGCTTTCTTACGCTGATGGATTTCTCGAAGGATGAAATTTATTACCTGCTCGAACTCGCTGCGGACCTGAAGGCGAAAAAGAGGGCGGGGATACGGGGCAATGCCCTCCAGGGCAAGAATATTGCGCTGCTGTTCGAAAAAGCGTCCACCCGAACCCGCTGCGCCTTTACAGTCGCCTGCATCGACGAGGGGGCACATCCGGAATTCCTCGGAAAGAACGACATTCACCTCGGAGGCAAGGAAGATGTGAAGGACACCGCAAGGGTCCTGGGAAGGATGTTTGACGGCATAGAATATCGAGGATTCAAGCAGTCGATGGTGGAGGAACTTGCGGAATATGCCGGGGTTCCCGTCTGGAACGGCTTGACCGACGTAGACCACCCGACCCAGATTCTCGCCGACTTCCTTACGCTCCAGGAGAATTTCGGGAGAATTCTGAAGGGATTGCGCCTCGTGTACTGCGGCGACGGAAGAAACAACATGTCCAACGCCCTGATGATCGGATGTGCCAAGCTGGGAATGCATTACGTGGTCGCCTCCCCGGCCTCTCTCTTTCCGGAGCCGGGCCTCCTGGAGCAGTGCAGGACCCTAGCCTCGACCTCCGGCGGTTCGGTCACGGTTTTTGAAGATCCTTTCGAAGCTGTGAAGGGTGCCGATGCGGTGTACACCGATGTCTGGGTTTCCATGGGCGAAGAGGAAAAGAAAAAGGAACGGGAAGCTCTCCTGAGGCCCTACCAGGTTTCCATGGATCTCATGAAGGCCTCGGGAAAGGACGGAACCATATTCCTTCACTGCCTTCCCGCAGTCAAGGGGCAGGAAGTTACGGAAGACGTGTTCGAGGCTCCCTTTTCGAAGGTTTTCGATGAGGCGGAGAATAGGATGCACACAATAAAGGCGGTCATGGTGGCCACCATCGGAAATCAGTAATTTTTCCCACAAGGAGGGAAGAGGAATGGAAAACACGAGGCTTTTCCGCTGCGCCTCCTGCGGAGAGGAGTTTCGCCTGGGGGAGGGGGAGCGTACTCTCCGATGCCCTTCCTGTGGAAGCAAAGTGCTGGTGCTTCTTGAGGGCGAAAGGCTGTCAAGGAAAAAGTGCGGAGGTTGCTCGGGCGGTTCCTGCTCGACCTGAGGAGGATGAAGAAGGGCAGCCGGCGGCTGCCCTTTTTACAATACGGCGGAAATGGAAATGTCGATGGTTTTGATTCCCCTGACGGAAGACAAGGCATCCTCGAAATTTTTGATGGTTCTTGCGTCTCCCTTCAGGACGATGCATTCCATACAGTTGTTATGATCCACGTGGACGTGGGTAGTGCAGATGATCGCCTCGCCGAAATCATGCTGCAGGGAAGTGAGGGACCCCGTGGCGTCTTTGATGTGGTGGTCATACATGATGGTCACGGTGCCGAAAACGATCCCGTCGCCCCGGGACCACATTTCCCTCGAAAGCCGTTCCCTGATAAGCTGCCGCAGGGCCTCGGACCTGTTCTGGAGCCCTTTGCTCTTAATGTAGAGGTCGAACTCGGACAGAAGCGATGCCGGAACGGCCACGCCGAATCGAACGAGCGAATCCATACAAACCCCTCCTGTTCGTCATGTCTCCAGGGAGTATAATAAACTGAAATTCCCTGTTTGGGGGAGGTTTTTTTTGGATAATTTCTTTTGTGTCAGACTTTTGCCCGGCAAGGGACAGAAGAAGGTACCCGCCTTGGGTGGTGACCGCCGCGGTGAAGCATGTATCGCCCTGTTCAGGGGAGGTGTTGTCTGCTCTCCGTCACGCGTTCTCAATGCCAGCGCTTTTCTTGGCATTGAAGACGACGGTTCCCTTCTTCTTCTGGATGACGGCGGCAATGTCCTGTTCCGCTACAGGGGAATGCACGGAAAGGAAGCCGGGGCGGATTTTGCCTTTTTCCCGCTGGGACGGTTTTTCTGTGCCCTTGCCACGGGGCCGGATCTGATGGCGCCGGAACATGCCCGGTGCCTTTCCCTGGCAGGGGCTGACCTTCTTCTGGCCTTCCTTCTTCCGGGGGAGAGCGGAAAGGCCCCCTTCGAAGCAGTGGCAAGAACACGGGCGGCGGAAAACCGAATGTTCGTGCTTCTGGCGGATTCTTCCGCTCCGCCCGCAGCCTTCAGCCCTGACGGATGCGAAGTTCTTCCGTCCCCTGCGGAGGGCGGGGGAAAAGAACTTCGCTTTTCCGGGGATCTTCTTTCGCAGGAGCGATATGAGGAGGTCCGAAGAAAAGATCTCTCTTATTTTCTTACGGCCCTGTGAGAGAGGGTTCTCTGTGCTACAATATCGGGGCGATCTCCCCGCCGGATCATTTTTGACGGAGAAGAACGCCTTTTCTTCCGGTTTTATGAGGCAGTGCAGTGATTCTTTTGATCTATAGAGGGGTGAGTTTCTTGTCCGGGCATTCAAAATGGGCAAACATCAAGCACAGAAAAGCGGCACAGGATGCCAAGCGGGGCAATCTGTTCCAGAAACTCGTGAAGGCGATTATAATTGCGGCCAAAGAAGGCGGCGGAGATCCAACCATGAATATGCGCCTCAAGGCCGCCATCGACCGGGCAAAGGCTGCGAGCGTGCCGAATGACAACATCATCAGGGGCATCAAGAGGGGAACCGGAGAAATAGCGGGAGCCCAGTATGAGGAGATCACCTACGAAGCCTACGGGCCGAACGGAGTGGCCATCCTCATCGAAGTATTG
The DNA here is from genome assembly GCF_016756745.1 of Aminivibrio sp. Classification (NCBI taxonomy): domain Bacteria; kingdom Thermotogati; phylum Synergistota; class Synergistia; order Synergistales; family Aminobacteriaceae; genus Aminivibrio; species Aminivibrio sp. Next base: position 69,789 of record NZ_JAESIH010000037.1, on the reverse strand, counting down.
ACGGACAACAGGAACAGGGCGGCATCGGAAATCCGGGCACTGCTTACGAGAAACGGCGGTTCCCTCGGAGAGGCAGGAAGCGTCGCCTGGATGTTCGAGCGGAAGGGGATAATTGAAGTCAGCGGAAAGGACCTCGATGAGGAAAACCTCATGACCGTCGCCCTTGAAGCCGGAGCAGAGGATCTTGAGCAGCAGGACGAAGGGTACTCGGTGTACACCGATGCTGCATCCCTTTCAGACGTGAGGGACGCCCTGGAAAAGGCAGGCTATTCCATCAAACGGGCGGAAACGGAGATGGTCCCGAAGAACACGGTCCAGATCAGCGACCCCGAGAAGGCGCGAAAAGTGCTTCGTCTTATGGACCTTCTCGAGGAAAACGACGATACCCAGAATGTCTACGGAAACTTTGACATTCCCGATGAAATCATGGAAAGCCTGGAAGGATAGAGAAGGGCTATTGCTCAAATGCATCGGCATTGATCCCGGACTGGGAAGGATGGGGTTTGCCTCGGTGATCTGCGAAGGGCATGTTTTTCGATCCCTTTCCTATGGCTGCGTCGAAACTCCTCCTGCCGAAACAGTCCCCGTCCGGCTGAACATGATTTATGAAAAGCTGGGTGAGCAGGTTGAGTGCTGCTCACCTGATTTTATGTCGGTGGAAAAGCTCTTTTTCGGAAGAAACATCAGCACGGCGGAGTATGTCTGGCAGGCGAGGGGAGTTGTCCTCCTTCTCGCGGCGAGGTACGGGCTGCCCGTTTTTGAGCCCAAACCATCCCAGATCAAGCTGGCCGTATGCGGTTACGGAACGGCACCGAAAGAGCAGGTGCAGAAAATGGTCCAGCGCATCCTGAACCTGGACTGTATACCGAAACCCGACGATGCCGCCGATGCCATTGCCGCCGCTGTTGCCGGCTTTTTCCTTTTTGCAGAGGAGAAAAGAACCGCTCCGTCAGGAGGAAGTCATGCTGCGATTTCTTTCAGGTAAGGTTGTTTCCGTTTCCGATAGCATCGTGGTTATCGACGTGGCAGGATTCGGCTTTGAGCTTCTCTGCACCGGAAGAGCGGCCGCCATGTGCGGGGAAGGGGAGCCCGCCCTGCTGGTGACCCATCTTCAGTTTGCCGAAACCGGTCCGTCCCTGTTCGGGTTCGCCGACGAACGGGAACGGGGGCTCTTCCTGAAGCTCACAACCGTGAAGGGTGTGGGCGGGAAAATGGCCATGAATATACTGAAAGCCGCTTCTTCCGACAGGGTGATCGACTGGCTCGTCTCTTCCGATATCGAGTCCCTCGTCAAAATCCCCGGTATCGGCCGGAAGACGGCGGAAAGACTCTGTTTCGAAATGCACCGCCATCTTGCAGGGGGACACTCCGACCTGAATATCGACGGAGTGTCCCATGAAGGTCGGAGCCTTGATCTCGCCATGGAAGGTCTTCGATCTCTCGGTTTTTCCCAGGGCGATGTGGCGGCCGTTTTCAGGAAACTGAAGAACGACGGAGCCGTTGAAGAAGATTCCACGGCGGAGCAGCTTATCCGCATGGCCCTGAAAGAACTGAAGCGGAATTGAGGTGATTCCCGGTGACAGAGGGAAAACGGCGTTTCCTTGACCCTGTCGACGGGGCGGGGGAGGATGAGACCTCCCTCCGGCCCTTGTCGCTCGGTGAATTTGTAGGACAGGAAAAACTCAAGGAGAAGCTTTCCATTTTCATCCAGGCCGCCCGGCAGCGGGGCGAATCCTTGGACCACTGCCTGTTTTACGGTCCCCCCGGACTGGGAAAGACAACTCTCGCAAGCATCATCGCGAGGGAAATGGGAGGGCAGCTTCGGGTCACCACCGGGCCCGCTCTCGAGAAGACGGGAGACTTGGCGGCAATATTGTCCAATCTGGAGCCCAACGACGTGCTGTTTATTGACGAAATACACCGCCTGCCCTCGAACGTGGAAGAAATCCTCTATCCGGGGATGGAGGACTTTTCGCTGCATATCATTGTCGGGAAAGGGCCGCTTGCGAATAATATCTGCCTTACCCTGCCGAAATTCACCCTCGTTGGAGCGACAACCCGCCTCGGACTCCTCACGTCGCCCCTCCGGGCCCGTTTCGGAATCGTGGAGCAGCTTTCCCTCTACGACGAAACGGAACTCGCCGGGATCGTGGCCCGGGGAGCGAGAGTCTTGGGAATTTCCCTCCGGGAAGAGGCAGCCGCCGAAATAGCCAGGAGATCCCGGGGAACTCCCAGGATCGCTCTTCGGCTTCTGCGGAGAGTGCGGGACGTGTCGGAGGTCCGGGGTCTTGTCTCCGTGGACGGTGCCGTTGCCGTGACGGCTCTCGACATGCTGGGCCTTGACTCGAACGGCCTGGACGAGGGTGACAGGAGAATCCTGAGGATCATCGTCGAACTGTTCGACGGAGGGCCGGTTGGCCTTTCGACCCTCGGTGCGGCCCTGAACGAGGAAGTCCAGACGATCGAGGATATTTACGAGCCGTACCTTATACAGCAGGGGCTCATTGAAAGGACCCCCCGGGGAAGAAAAGCCACGAAAAACGCTTGGCTCTATCTCGGGAAAACACCGCCCGCAGAAAAGCAGGAACAGTGGCAGCTACAGTTTCCAGAGGAGGAATAAGCCTTGACGGGAACAGGAAAACTTCTTATGGCCGCCGGAGCGATTCTTCTGGCGGCGGGTGCGCTTCTGTACATTCTCGGCACGTTTTTCCCCATGCTCGGTAAACTGCCCGGAGACATTGCCGTGACGAAGAAAAACGTCACCATCTATTTCCCCCTGACCACCATGATCATCGTCAGCGTCGTCCTGACGTTGATACTCAATCTGATTTCCAGGTGGATAAAATAACAGATGAACGACTGGAGGTTGCCTCATGCATCGAACGCTTCGAGTTTCATTCGCCGCCCTGATCATTCTCTTCCTTTTCCTTCCGTCTTTCCGGGCAGAAGCGAGAATGGTGTCGGTGGGACTTTCTATCGGCCAGTCCACCGTCAGGATTTCCTCGGCATCGGCGATGACCGCCGCCGATGGCGCCGGAAAGCGACACTCCATAGGCGGCACCGCAGAATTCCGGGCTGCGGGCGCAGGGACGGTAAAGACCGGCAACCATTCTTTCCGGCTCCCAGTCACGATTTCCGGGAAATCCCCTCTCTCCTTCAACGGAAGACGATACCGGGGGACTTTCCGAATCATTTCTTCCGGGGCGGGGATTACCCTGGTCAATGTGCTCGATCTTGAAGAATACCTGAGGGGAGTCCTCAAGATGGAAATCAATCCCGCCTGGCCCCAGGAGACCGTCAAGGCCCAGGCTATCGTTTCCAGAACCTATGCATTGAGAAGCATCCGGCAGAACAACGGAAAGAACGGGTTCGATCTGAGAGATTCGGTCCTTTCCCAGATTTACCGGGGAATAAACGCCGAGGACAAAAGGGCCGATCAGGCAATCTCCGCGACGAGGGGCGTCGTGGTGCTCCATGGCGGGGATCTCGCCTTCACTCCTTTCCACTCGGACAGCGGGGGAGCCACTGCGGACGTGACCAACGTTTGGGGTGGCTCCATGCCCTATCTGAGGGGAGTCAGCGAACCCTATCCCGTGTCCTCGCCGAACTCCAGCTGGGAGGTCCGTCTTTCCGCCTCCCAGGTGGAGGATGCTCTTCGGCAGGCCGGGGTGGATGTGGGGCCTCTCCGCGATCTCCGCATAGGCGAGACCGATGCTTTCGGCAGGGCCAATACCCTGGTAGCCGTGGGAGCAAGGGGGACCCAGTCGGTGAAAAGCCATGCCTTCAGGATGGCTGCAGGCAGCAACGTAATCAAGAGCACCTTTTTTTCCATCTCGTCCAGGGGAGGAACCAACGACTCCATGCCCATGCCTCTTCCCTTGCGTTCACAGACCCCCTCCCCTGCCGGCGGGGGAGGGAAGGACATCCCCACGTCGAACACGCCTATGTCCGCTGCCGAGGAACGGCAGCTCACAGCCCTCACGGAGCAGGGGGTATTCAACGCGGAAGAGCTGATGGATATGCTTCTGAACCCTGAAAAGCGGAAGGGATACCTCATCCGCGCACTCAGGACCAGGAGACCCGAGGCACCATCCCTGCCTTCACAACCACAGTCGTCTTCGGGAGGGTTTGTTTTCCGCGGCAAGGGTTGGGGACACGGGGTCGGCCTTTCTCAATGGGGAGCGAAAACCCTTGCGGAGAATGGATGGGACCACAAAAAAATCATCCAGTTTTACTTTCCCGGGGTCACCCTCGGGAAAATGTAGCGAGGCGCATCCCTTTGGACCTTTTCGACCTCGCTTCCTACGATTATTTTCTGCCTGAAGAACTTATCGCCCAGAATCCGGCCGAACCGAGGGGCTCCTCTCGTCTCATGGTCCTTTTCAGAGAAAGGGAGGAAATTCTCCACAGCACCTTCGGCTCTTTGGGGGACTTTTTGGATGAAGGCGACCTCCTTGTGCTGAATGATACCAGGGTGATTCCCGCACGGCTTTTCGGCTCGAAAAAAAATGGCGGCGGGAAGGTGGAAATACTGCTTCTCAAGGCGCTGGACACCGACTTTCTGGAGTGGGAGGCCCTGGTGAAGCCCGGAAGGAAAAATCCTCCGGGAACGAAGATTTTCCTCGCCGACGGAACGGAGATTGTTGTCGGTTCCCGGGGTGAGGAGGGCGTTCGAAGCGTCGCCTTTCCGGAAGGTACGGCGGTGTTTCCCCTCCTGGAGCGAATCGGGGAGACCCCTCTTCCCCCCTATATAACCTCGTCGTCGGTTCCCCGTTCGTCGTACCAGACGGTTTTCGCCCGAAAGGACGGTTCCGCGGCAGCCCCCACGGCAAGCCTGCATTTCACCACCGGGCTGCTCGGGAAGCTCCAGCGGGAAAAAGGCGTCCGCCTGGGCCGGCTCACTCTTCATGTGGGGCTCGGCACCTTCCGCCCGGTGAAAAGCGCGGACATAAGGGACCACAAAATTCACGAGGAATATTGCTTCCTTCCCGCAGAAACCAGAGAACTCATCCTTGAAACGAAGCGGAGAGGGAGAAAAGTGATCGCTGCCGGAACCACGGTGGCAAGGACCCTTGAATCTCTGGGCGGTGAGGACGGTTCATTGGAGTCGGGCGAGCGGATGACCCGACTGTTTATTTATCCGGGATACGGGTTTAAAATTATCGATGGGCTGATTACGAACTTCCATCTTCCAAAAAGTTCTCTCCTTATGCTGGTCGCCGCATTCGCAGGATATGAATTTACCATGAAGGCCTACAGAGAGGCGATTTCCCGGAGGTATCGTTTTTTTTCCTTCGGAGACGCCATGTTCATTCGATAGAAAGAGGTGAACACTATGTGGTTATGGGAATGCTTCACTCCCCATCCGCCGGTGCTCGTGCCCCAGGTGGGAAGGGGAAGGGAAGAGGAAGCACGGCAATCCGTCGGGGCCATGAAGAAACTCGGCCGAATCCTGGGAGAAGAAATGCCTTCGCTGCTCCTGATTCTCTCGCCTCATGCCCCCTTTGCGGGAGGGATCACCTTTTCGGTGGCGGAAAGCTACGGAGGGGATTTCTCCATGTTCGGCGCTCCAACACCGCAGTTTGCCTTTCCCGGAGCCTCGGAAAGGGGTCTTCGCCTTGCCGAAGATCTATCCTCGAGGTTCCCGGTAGTTGTGTCCAGGAAAAAGAAACTGGTTCTGGATCATGGAGCCCTCGTTCCCCTGAACTTCCTTTCAACCGGTGGTGGCAGACAACCGGAGATCATCCTCGCGAACCCCATAGGGCTCTCTCCTTCCGTGGCCTTCGAACTTGGTACGTATCTCGCTTCCCTTGCTGACAGCGACCAATGGGGACTCGTGGCCAGCGGGGATCTTTCCCATAAAGTGACCAGGGAGGCTCCGGCGGGCTTTTCTCCGGCAGGGGCCCGATTCGACAGCCGGGTCGTGGAAGCGCTCAGAAACAATGACCCTTCAATCCTTCTCCGCCTCAGTGCCGGCGAGATTGAAGAGGCAGGCGAATGCGGCCTTCGTTCATCCCTCGTATTTTTGGGGCTCGCCCGAAAAAGGAGCGTCCGTTTTCTTTCCTACGAGGCTCCTTTCGGTGTAGGATATGCAGTGGCCTATGCCCCGCTCCACGCTGCGCCTGACCTGGCAAGAAAGGTAATCGAAACTTACCTGGCCGAAGGGGAAGAACGGGCGAGGGAAGAAGCAGACGACTTTTCCGACCTGCCCGAGATGACCGAAAAGGCAGGCTGCTTTGTCTCCCTGAAGAAAAAAGGCAACCTCAGGGGCTGCATCGGGACAATCCTTCCAACGAAAGCCGCCCTTGCCGAAGAGATTGCGGAGAATGCCCTCTCGGCCGCCTTCAAGGACCCAAGGTTCCCTCCCGTTGAACAACGGGAGCTCGAAGATATCTCCATATCTGTGGACATACTCTCCATCCCCGAGGCTGTGTCCGACATCGCCCTCCTGGACCCGAAAAAGTACGGCGTGATCGTGGAAAAGGGATGGGCCAGGGGCGTGCTCCTTCCTGACCTTGAAGGCGTTGATACAGTGGAAGCCCAGTTGTCCATCGCTGCCCGAAAAGCGGGGATTGCCGACTGGCGTACCGCTGCGGTCAGGAAATTTACCGTCCGGAGGATCAGGGAGATGGATCGTTCATGACGAACGGTTCCCATGAGGCGCCCTTGTGGAGACGGGAACAGGAGAGAATCCGCTGCCTTTTATGTCCTCATTGCTGTCTTCTCGCACCTGGAGAAACAGGAAAATGCCGTGCCAGAAGACACGAGAAGGAGAAAGGCATCGTTTCCCTGAACTACGGGAAAATTTCCTCTGCGGCGGTGGACCCGATTGAAAAGAAACCCCTCTATCATTGGAACCCCGGAACGTCCATCCTGTCTCTGGGAACGGTGGGGTGCTCCATGGACTGTCCGTTCTGCCAGAACTGGCGTATCGCTGGATGGGATCCCTCTCTTTCGCTCGCCTCAATGGCCCCGGAGGACGTAGTCCGCTCGGCGGCGAAGACAGAAAGCAAGGCGGTCGCCTTTACTTACAACGAGCCCCTCGTGTGGTTCGAATTTCTTCTCGATGCTTCCCGGGCTCTTCGGGAAGAGGGAGTGTCCACGGTGCTCGTGAGCAACGGGATGATCCTCCCGGAACCTCTCGAACGACTGCTTCCGTTTGTTTCAGCAGCCAACATAGACCTGAAGGCCTTTACTCCGGAGGCGTACCATTTTCTCGGAGGAAACTTGGAGGCAGTAAAAAACACGATCCGGACCCTCATAGCCGGCGGCGTTCACGTGGAGGTCACCTTCCTCCTGGTGCCGGGCATAAACGACGACAGAGATGCCTTCAGCCGCATGGTCGACTGGCTCGCTTCCCTTGATCCTCAGCCTGTTCTTCATGTCTCCCGGTACTTCCCCGCCAGGAAATGGACAGCGCCGCCCCCGTCGAAGGAGATGGTGGGGGCGTTCTGCGACCTGGCCCGGAAGAGACTTCCCTGGGTCTATCCCGGCAATACTGGAGAGCGAAGCGAAACAAGATGTCTTTCCTGCGGGGGGCTTCTTCTCGCAAGAAGAGAGTATTCCATACTTGCGAACAACCTTGATCCCCAGGGAAGATGCAAGGCGTGCGGCACCCGGTCGCAGATCATTATAACCGAATAATCTGGAGCTGTTTGAATGAAAAAACGACTCTTCCTCGCGTTCTTCCTTCTCGCAGCCGCTGCTGCCCTCGGATTTGCCTACAGGGCAATCTACTGCCCGGCTGAATGGTGGCACGAATACCTGCCCTCCGGTGAGGGTGAACCGGTTCCCGTCCTTGTGCGGCAGGGCATGAACGCCAGGAGGGCGGCCGAGGAGTTTGAATCCGCCGGGGTTCTGGAGGGAGGAAAAGCTTCCGACCTGGCGAGATGGATGACCCGGTTTTCCATCGACCGGCGGCTGAAGCCCGGAACATACTCCATACGAAGGGGCTCTCCCTGGGAAGTGGCCAGGCAGCTTGAAAAAGCGGAACCCGCCGTGTCATCCGCCACTATAGTTCCGGGAATGGATTTTTTCTCCTTCCCCGGGATTTTCACGCCTGCTCTCGCTCCGGAGACCATGGAGAAAATCCTCACCAGGAACGACCTGTTCCCGAAGGAGATCGCCGCCCAGCTGCCCTCTTCCCAGGAGGAGCGGATAGCCTTCCTTCTGCCGGAAACGTTCCACACAGCGGAAAGCAGCGCGGAAGAGGTTGTGTCCGCGGCGGCACGACTCTGGTGGGAAAGAATCGGGTCGCTGATACCTGAAGAAAAGAGAACGGCGGAATACCTCAAGGAAATGGCGGTCATTGCTTCCCTCGTAGAGAGGGAAGCCTTTTGGGATGAGGAAAGAGCCCTCATCGCGGGAGTTATTGAAAACAGGAGAGAAAAGAAAATGCCGCTCCAGATCGATGCCACTGTGGTGTATGCATGGAAGAAAGAGGGGAAAAATCTGGCTCGGGTCCTCTACAAGGATCTGGAAATTGATTCCCCGTACAACACCTATAAAATTCCGGGGCTTCCGCCTGCACCCATCTGTATCCCATCGGAGAAGTCATGGCTCGCCGCCCTCAGTCCGGAAAAGACAAAATATTTGTATTACGTGGCCGGCCGGGACGGAAGGCATCTCTTCTCCGAAACCCTCAGCGGTCACCAGCAGAACATACGAAAGGTGCGAAGCAAATGACCGCCCCCTGGAAAAAGAACACCGCCCCCGACATGGGAAGGCTGCTTCTCGCTCTTCCGAGGGATTCCATCGTACTTTTCAGCTGGACCGTTTCCGAATACGACGGCCTCGGGTTCGTTACGACGGAAACCGGCGAGGGAGTAGGGGAAATGGAATCCTGCGGGGAGTATGGGGGAAGGAGCGGCGCATGGGGCGTCGTCTCCCTCTTCTTCCCTTCGGAGAAGCGGCAGGACGTGTTAGAATTAACCGATGCCCTGAAATCAGAAGGGATGAGCCTGAATCTTCTTCAGGAGGATGATCCCTCTTTATTCCATGGGGCAAAAACAGAAGAAGACTATCCGGAGGAATTCGATTCGATATGAGTATCAACGCCAGGCTGGGGAAAGCCTTGAAGTCCCTTCTTGCAGAAGGTGCGGATTTTGCGGACCTTTATTTCGAAACATCCTCTTCCCATTCCTTCGTGTACGAGGAAGGAGCCTTCGAGGAGATTTCTTCCTCGAGTTCGGAGGGAACAGGCGCCCGTATCGTCAAGGGAGAATCTACCTCCCACGTCCATGCGCCCGGTGTAGGCACTGTTACAGCCTTTTCGTGCCTTGAAACGGCCGCTTCGAACAGCGGTCTTCTTCTTCCTTTCCGCGGAGGAAGCGATGTCCGGGTGATCGGGGTGGCAGAAACCCTCGCTCCGCCGGATTTTTCCTTCTTCAGGGAGGTGGACGAGAGGATCAGAAGGGGCTCCATGTGGGTGAAGCAGGTTTCCATGCATCTTGAGACAGCCTGCAAGAGTTTCGCCGTTTTCAACAGCGAAGATACCTTTGCTGGAGACAGGAGGCTGTACACTCTCTTCAGCGTGGAAGTGGTGGTGGAGAAGGGCGGCGTTTTGCAGACAGGCTACGAATCAGAGGCCCTTTCACTGGGCAGCCCTGAATTTTTCCGGAAAATTTCCCCCCTGAAAGTCGCTGAAGAAGCGCTGGCACGGGCGCTTCTCATGCTGGACGCGCCGGAATGCCCCGCGGGAACCATGCCTGTCCTTCTCTCCGGCGAGGCTGGAGGGACAATGGTGCATGAAGCCTGCGGTCATGGACTCGAAGCGGACATCGTCCAGAAGGATTTTTCCGTCTACAGGGGCAAAATCGGCCAGGCAGCGGCGAGCCCCCTGGTGACTCTTGTTGATGACGGTTCGCTTCCCGGGCTTCTGGGAAGCGGTGCCTGCGACGACGAGGGAACTCCCTGCCGCCGAAACGTACTCATCGAAAAAGGGGTGCTGAAAAGCTACCTCACCGACAGGACCTCAGCACGGAAGGACGGTCTTCCCCTTACGGGCAACGGCAGACGGAGCTCTTTCCGTTCCATTCCCCAGCCCCGTATGACGAACACCTACATCGAGCCCGGCGCGACATCCCCGGAGGAGATGCTCAGGGGCATGAAACAGGGGCTCTTCGTGCGGAAGATGGGGGGAGGAGAAGTGGATCCCACCTCCGGCGATTTTGTTTTTCATGTCACCGAGGGATATCTTGTCAGGGACGGGCGAATTGCCCATCCTGTCCGCGGAGCCGTCCTCACGGGGAATGGTCCCGATGTTCTCTTCAAAATCGAGGCGGTGGGAAACGATCTCCACTTTCTGCCGGGAATGTGCGGAAAATCGGGACAGAGCGTTCCTGTTACCGACGGCCAGCCTTCCCTGCTGCTCGAAAGCATGGTGATAGGAGGCGCGGGAGCCTGATATGATTTTTTTCGGAAATAAAGATGCGGCCCGTAGATCGTCCAGGGGAAAAAGGAACAGAAGCGGTGGAAGCATCCTTTCCCTCTGGATCGAAGTGTTCGCTTTTCTCGTTCTTGCTTTTCTCCTCTACGTGCTGGCATCCATTTTTTCTCTCCGGACGGGAGCCTGGGGCGAAGAGATCAGGTTTTCTCTGCTGAGAAACTGGGGAGGAGCGGTCATCATCCCCGTTCTTTTCGGAGGATATCTCTGCGTCTCCTACCTTTTGAAGACGGGGGCCGGGGGTATTATCCGGCAGTTCCTGGGAACGGTCCTCCTGTTTTTCTGCTCGGCTCTCCTCTTTGGGCTGTTCCGGATGGCAGCTGTATTTCAGGGGGTGGCCGTCCTGTCCCCGGGATACTTGGGCGACGGCCTTGCCATTTTTTTCACCCGCAACATCGGGTCGCTTGGCACCCTGCTTCTTGGCGCCGCACTTTTGGTTCTTTCGGCCAGCCTCTACGGATTTTTCCAGCCCGCGGCGGTAATAAGGAAGGTTTCCCTGCTGGTGAAGACCATTTCGAGTGAAAAGTGGAAACGCATGCCCTTCCCGGCAGACGATGTTCGGGGGCCCTCTCCCGTTTCCGCTGAGCAGGAGATGGCTCCCGAAGCGTATCCTGAAGGGAACCGCACCTCCCGGCCATGGTCCTTCTCCTCTCCGGCCGAACAGGAAGAGTCCGGAATTATTCCTCCCCCCGGTGCCGAACGAACAGGGGAAGCCGCTTCTTTGCCCCAGGATGGGACTGAAGACCTGGCCGGCGACGACGACGATTTCTTTCTGCGGAAGCTCGGCAGGGAGACGGAGACAACCTCATCCGAGCCTCCCGCCGACAGGTTGCCTGTAGCTTTCGGCGGCGGGGAAGGAAGACCGTCCAATAATGAAGAAGAGACGGAAGAAAGAGAAGATGAGAGGGATCCCCATGCCCTTCCGGAGATTGAGTTCAACGAACTGGAAGGGACAGAGAAAAAGGTCCGGGGAGCCGCTTTCCCTCCTCCCCTGGATATTTTCGGGCCGAAGCAGCTTCTTGATTCCCAGGAGTCCAATGAAACGGTACGGGAACAGGCGGCTTCCATCATCGCTACCCTCGCCGATTTCGGCGTGAGCGCCGAGATGGCCGACGTGGTCATCGGCCCCACGGTCATCCAGTTCCAGATGCAGCTCGCTCCCGGAATAAAAGTCAGCAAGGTGGCCAGTCTGAGCAACGATCTGGCGGTTGCCCTGACCGTTCCCTCACTGCGGATTGAAGCGCCGATCCCGGGCAAGCCCTACGTAGGAGTGGAGATACCCAACCCGAAGAGACGGGGAATTTCCATCCGCACAATCCTGGAGTCCAAGATATTCCAGGATAACGAATACGACCTCCCTCTGCCCATGGGCGTGAGGGTTGATTCACGGCCCCTCGTGGTGGGTCTCGAGGATCTGCCCCACCTCCTGGTGGCCGGAACGACCGGGTCCGGAAAGAGCGTTTTCGTGACGAGCTGCATCACCGGGCTCTGTTCATACCGCTCGCCGGAGGAACTCCGGCTCATTCTGATCGACCCGAAGAGAGTGGAAATGAGCATGTACGAAAATCTTCCCCATGTGTTGGCCAAGCCGGTGGTCTCCCCTAAGAAGGCGGTTCAGGCCCTTGCCTGGGCTGTCCGGGAGATGGAGCACCGGTACGAGATCTTTGCCCGCGCCAGGGTAAGAAACCTGAAGTCCTACAACCAGTGCGTTCTGCCGAAAGCGCAGCTTCCGTACATAGTGATCGTGGTGGACGAACTGGCTGACCTCATGTTCACAGCCCAGAAGGAAGTGGAGGATTACATCTGCAGACTTGCCCAGATGGCCAGGGCGACTGGAATTCATCTTATCCTTGCCACCCAGCGTCCATCGGTGAACGTCATCACTGGACTCATCAAGGCGAACGTTCCTGCGAGGGTTGCCTTTACCCTTCCGTCCCAGACTGACTCCCGGACAATCATCGACATTTCCGGTGCGGAACGGCTCCTTGGGAAGGGAGACATGCTGTTTGTCAGTTCGAGATATCCGAGGCCTCTCAGGGTACAGTCGCCATTTATCGATGACGGGAAGAGCATTGAGATAATCAATTATCTCAGAAATGTCTTCGGAGATCCCGAGTACGTGGATATCGAAGACCAGGGAGGGGATGCCCCTTCAGGAGGCGACACCTCATACGCTGACGACCCTCTGCTTGAAGAGGCCGTGGACATCGTTCTGGGCACGGGCATAGCTTCGGCAAGCAGGCTGCAGCGCCAGCTGCGGGTCGGGTTCACCCGGGCCGCACGGCTGATCGACACCATGGAGCAGATAGGAATAGTGGGGCCACCGGAAGGGTCAAAGCCGAGAGAAATCATGGTGGACGACGAGCGGGCCAGGGAAATGCTCCGGTCCGCCTCCGGGCAGGGTGACTGACGTGGGGGAGATCGTCCTTCCAGGAGTCAGGGCGGCCGTCAGCGCCGATGTTTCCCGTGAGCCCCTGGTCATAGTCGCCGGCGGGAGAGAACCTTCTCCGCAGTGGCTCAGGGAGTTCCTTCCGGGAAAAGAGGTCTGGTGCGCCGATTCGGGACTCGTTCCCTGCATGAAGGCAGGGTTCACCCCTTCGAGGCTTCTCGGGGACGGTGACAGCACCCCGCCGGACCTCTGGGAGCAGGTCGCCTCGGCAGGCACAACAGTAGTCGAGTCTTTTCCCGCCGACAAGGATTTCACGGATCTCCAGCTCGCCTTCTTCCGGGCTGCCGGAGAAGGGCAGCGGACTGTCATTGTTTCCGGGTGCTGGGGGGGAAGATTCGATCACCTCTGGTCAGCAGTCCATTCCGCTCTCTGGGCGGCTGAGAGGAGAGTCAGGGTTCTTGCTTTTGCCGATCACCTGGAGGTTCTCTTTCTGGTTCACGGCGGGGAAAAATGGCAATTGGACGTCACGGACGAGAGATACTCCGTCCTTTCTCTTCTGCCTCTTGGAGGGGAATGCGGGGGTGTGTTTCTTGAAGGAACGAAATGGACCTTGGACGACGCCGAACTTGTTCCGTGGCAGCCTTTCGCCGTCAGCAACAGGCTGGTGGAAAAAGAAAAGCCCGGAATCTCCGTCAGAAAAGGGATTCTGGGCGTTTACCTCGGTTCAGGAGAAAAAGCGGGCTGATCAGACAGCCCGCTTCACTCTTCCGGCTTTGAGGCATCGTGTGCAGATCCTCATCCTGAGAGACTCGCCGCCGCCGACATCGGCTTTCACACTCCGGAGATTGACGAGCCACCGTCTGCGGGTGTGGCGGTTAGAATGGCTTACGGCGTTCCCGGTTACAGGGCCTCTTCCGCAGCATTCACATACTCTGGCCATGATTTCGCCCCCTTGTTGCGATATATTTCGATTAGGATTCGACCAAACGGAAGAATTCTAGCACAGAGGGGAGCAGGGAGCAAATACTTTTCAGCAGGAAAAAAAGAAATCAAACCTCAATCCGCAGGATTTTCAGGCAGAGGGAATGTCGCCGGGCACAGCGCCCGGGCCGAGAAACCGACACGGATGTCGGTTTCAGGTGCAGATTGTCGTCCGTGACAACTGCCCATGCGAGTCCCCGCGGCTTCCTGCGTTCGCCTGTTGCCTGCCTGTGAAACGGACATCCGTGCCGGAGTCTCTCCCCTCACCTCCCCCAGGGGATTCATCCGCAAAAAACGCCGAGTGGGATCTCTTCGCCCCTGGGGAGGGCGCCTTCACCTTATGCCCGGCGACACTCCCTCTGCCTTAAAAATTTGCTGATTTAGGAAGGTGCCTTTTTCTTTTCTCCAATGAACGATATACTGTAAACAGTCATACGACAGGTTCCGCAAAAGACGGAATAAAAAGGCACCCGTTCCTTTTGCGGTTATATGCTGGTGTGCATTCTCAACCGGTATTTCAGCCCGTTTTTGGTTATCCTTCAGGGAGGAGCGAGCATATGAAATTCAGCGAAAAAATGGCCGAGATCGAGACTATCGTCGGACGGCTTGAAAAGGAAGCCCTTCCCCTTGAAGAAGCTCTGGCGCTTTTCGAAAAGGGAGTGGCTCGGATCAGGGAGTGCCAGGCCTATCTCAGGGAGGCAAGGCAGAGAGTCACCCTTCTTTCCTCCGACGGAAAGGAAGTCCCTTTTTCCGGGGGTGCGGCGAACGAGGAGGACGGGGAATGAACGGATGTAGTTTCAATCTTCAGTTTGAACTCGCCAGGGATTTTGTTGAAACAAGCCTGGAAGATCTTTGCTCCCGTCCGATCTCCCTTGTTCCCCCGAGGCTTATGGAATCCATGGCTTATTCTCTCAGGGCGGGAGGGAAGCGACTGAGGCCCGTGCTCTGCATAAAGGCCGGAGAGATTTTCGGGCTCGAAAGGGAAAAAACGATTCCCCTCGCTCTCGCTCTCGAAATGATCCATACCGCGTCGCTTATTCACGACGACCTCCCGGCCATGGACAACGACACCCTAAGAAGGGGAAAACCAACCAATCACGTCCTTTTCGGCGACGCTCTCGCGATTCTCGCTGGGGATGCCCTTCTGGCCTGGGCTTTCGAGTATCCTCTTGCCGCTCTCCCCGGCCTGGGACTGCCCTATGACCGGATCTGCGGGGCCATGCACGTTCTGGCGAATGCCCTCGGTCCGGCGGGAATATGCGGAGGGCAGGTTCTCGATATTGACCGGCAGAGCATGGATGATTCCCCGGATTTTCCCTGGAAGGTTACCCGGCAAAAGACAGCGGCCCTTCTTCGGGCGTCGATCCTTTCAGGCGCGATCCTTGCGGGAGGCGACGAGGAATCCCTGGCGGCTCTGGGAACCTTCGGAGACCATCTCGGCTTCGCCTTCCAGATTGTGGATGACATCCTCGACGTTACGTCCACGGCGGAAGAGCTGGGGAAAACCCCCGGAAAGGACGAGTCGCAGAACAAGAAAACGTTTGTCGCCGTATACGGTCTACAGAAAGCCCGGGAGCTTGCGGCCGGCGAAAGCAGGCTCGCTTCAGCGGCCCTCGAAGGCGTTCGGGGCGAGACGGCATTTTTCTCCGATCTTTCGGATTATCTTTGTGAACGGACGAAGTGACATGGCGATTCTGGAAACGGTGAAAGACTATAGGGACCTCAAAGGGTTTTCGAGGGAGGAGATAAGTGCTCTTGCCGGCGAACTGCGGGGGCTGATCACGTCTGTCGTGATGAAAAACGGGGGGCACCTTGCATCTTCTCTTGGTGCGGTTGAAATCGTTCTCTCTCTTCTGCGTTCCTTTGACCCTGCGGAAGACCGCATCCTCTTCGACGTGGGTCACCAGGCCTATGCTTACAAGCTTCTCACCGGCAGACTTGATCGGTTTCATACCCTCAGGCAGTGGGGAGGGATAAGCGGTTTCCCGAGGAGGAGAGAAAGCCCTTTCGACCATTTTGACGCCGGCCACAGCAGCACCTCTCTCTCGGCTGCCCTGGGATACGCCAAGGCGAGGGATGTCCTGGGGCGGAAGCACCACGTGGTGGCCGTCATCGGCGATGCCTCCCTGCTCAATGGACTCGCCTTCGAAGCGCTGAATTATACCAAGGAATCCGGGACGAAAGTGATTTATGTTCTCAACGACAACACCATGTCCATCAGCCCCAGGGTGGGAGGCATGGCCACCCATCTGGCCCGCCTGAGCTCCAGTTCGGCCTACAACTGGCTCAAGAAGGCCATAAAGGATTCCTGCGCAACCCTTCCCCGGGGGCAGGCTCTCGAGAATGTCCTGGGTAAGATGAAGGACCATATCAAGACCATCGTCAAGCCCGTCAATATTTTTGACGAGATGGACATAAACTACTGGGGTCCCTTCGACGGACACAATACGGAAGAACTGGAAAACGCCTTCGAGCTGGCGAAAAAATACGATCGGCCGGTGCTTCTGCACGTCGTGACTGTCAAAGGAAAGGGATTTGTACAGGCAGAGAGGAATCCCACCGCTTTCCACGGAGTTTCTCCCGCTCGTCCGAAAGAACCGGGCGAAAATGGGGGGAAATCCTGGAGCGAAGCTGCCGCCGACATCGTCCTCGGTATGGCGGAAAAGGACAGCCGGATCGTCTGCCTCACGGCGGCCATGAAATGCGGGAGCCGGCTCGACGAGTTCGCATCCCGGTTTCCTGACAGGTTTTTCGATGTGGGAATCGCCGAAGGACACATGGTGACCATGGCGGCGGGATTGGCTGCGGGAGGACTGAGGCCTGTGGTTTTCGTCTATTCAACCTTCCTGCAGCGGGCCATGGACCAGGTGGTGCATGACGTCTGCATGCAGAATCTTCCAGTCATCTTCGCCGTGGACAGGGCAGGTCTGGTCGGCGAGGACGGCGAGACCCACCAGGGGCTTTTGGACATACCCTGGTCCAGGCCTGTCCCCAACCTTGTCATGACTGCTCCTCGAGACGAGGAATCCCTCCGGAATCTCTTCCTTTTCTCTGGAAAACAGAAGGGGCCTGTGATTATCCGCTTTCCCAGGGGGGCTGCCGTTCCCTGCCTGAAAAAACAATACTCCATATACTCCATGATAACGTCTCCCGATACGGACATGCTGAAGCCTGAAATACTCGAGACGGGAAGCGAGTGGGCCCTCATAGGTTACGGAAAGACAGTGGAGCTCATGCTCAGGGCGAGAGAAACGGCACGGTCCGCGGGGATTTCCCCCCTTCCAACGGTAGTGGATCTGAGATGCCTTAAACCCCTGCCCGAAAAAGAGCTGCGGGAACTCCTGGCTTCCCACTCTTTTGCCGTCGTGGCCGAGGACGGATACACCACGGGCGGCGCCGGAGAAGCCATAGCGGCTTTGGCCGGGGGCACATGGGAGGAGAACGCCGCTGCGGTTTCCGTGATGGGGGTACCTGATATCTTTGTTCCCCAAGGAACAATCCTGGAGCAGGAGGAATATTGCGGCCTCACTCCGGGGAAAGTGGTGAATCGTTTTGTCGAGTTCCAAAAAAGAGCGCATCGACAGGCTGCTCGTATCTAGGGGGCTCGTTGAGACGAGATCGAAAGCCCAGGCTCTCCTTTTGGCGGGGAAGGTCTTCGTGGGCGGTTCCCGGGTGGACAAGACAGGCACCCAGGTTCCGGCGGATGCCCGGATTGAAGTACGGGACGACGGGGAAAAATGGGTCAGCAGGGGAGCTCACAAACTTCTCCGGGGGCTGGATTCCTTTTCCGTTTCTCCTGTTGATTTGGTCTGCGTGGATATCGGGGCCTCCACCGGAGGGTTTACCCAGGTGCTTCTCGAAAGAGGGGCCCGGAAGGTGTATGCGGTGGACGTGGGTTACGGTCAGCTTGCATGGTCTCTGCGGAATGACGAAAGAGTCGTGGTCATGGAAAGGACCAATGCCCGGTCGCTCACCCCGGAAAATTTCCGGGAGCTCCCGGACCTCGCTGTGGCGGACGCGTCCTTTATTTCCCTGAAGCTCCTGATCCCCCCGATCCGGCTGGTACTCGCTTCCGAGGGGCAGGCCATCCTGCTGGTGAAACCCCAGTTCGAGGTCGGGAAAGGCCGGGTCGGAAAAGGGGGAGTGGTCAGAGCGAAGGACGACCACATAGCAGTTCTGAAAGATATTCTCTCCTTCTGCGAGGAGAACGGCGATTTTCACCCTGCGGGGCTGACATTTTCTCCCATTACCGGTCCCATGGGAAATATCGAGTATCTTCTCCACCTGGTCAGGACCAAAGGATCCGGCAGGACGCCGTCGCCGGAGGAAACAGTGGAAGAAGCCCATCATTTTTTCCGGAAGGAAGGATAGGCAATGGCGGATCCCCGCATCGGAATGCTCGTCAATACGCGAAAACCAGGAGCGCTCGCAATGGCCAGGTCCCTCATCGAATGGGGGAAGGCATCGGGAGTTTCCTTTCTGTTCCCCCCCCACGAGGCTTCTGTCCTGGGGATACAGGGGGTTGATGACGATGAGTGGAGAAGGGCCGTTTCCATAGCTGTCGTTATCGGGGGTGATGGAACCTTTCTCAGGGCGGCGAGATATGTTCTAGGTGCCTCCATCTCCCTCTACGGCATCAATCTGGGCCATCTCGGCTTTCTTGCGTCAGGCAAGGCCGAGGAAGCTGAAAAGGACCTTGAGGCTATCTTGCGGGGGGAGTATTCCCTTTCCTCCCACAGCGTTCTCGAGGGGAAAATCCGCAGGGACGGGAAAAACATCCACAGTCTTTTCGCCCTGAACGACCTTGTCCTGGCCAAGGGAGCCATGGCCAGGGTGATGCATATCGAGGTGAGTCTCGGCGACAAGGTGCTCAACACCCTTCCGGCCGACGGAATCATCGTCTCCACTCCCACTGGGTCCACCGCCTACGCCCTTTCAGCGGGAGGGCCCATCGTCCCTCCCCATATTCCCTGCATGATCATCGTTCCCATATGCGCCCATACTCTCTATACCCGGCCGGTGCTCGCCGGTGAGAACGACGTCATTACCATCACTCCGAAAGGAAACCACAGAGACCTCCTTCTCACCCAGGACGGGCAGCTTGGCTACGAAATCCTCCCCGGAGACAGCATACTCATCTCCCTGAACGGCGATAAGGCCGTCAGTGTGATCACCCTGCCCACGAGGAACTACTTCGATCTTCTCCAGGAGAAACTCCAGTGGGGAAGGGGTATCGTCACTTACGAAAAGGAGTGACCCCCACAGATGATCGAGGAAGTCACCATACGTAACGTCGGCGGAGTGGCTTCGGCAACCCTCAGGTTTGACCGGGGACTGACGGTGATCACCGGAGAAAGCGGGGCGGGGAAGAGCAGCCTTGTCCGTTCCCTGGAGCTTCTCGGAGGCAAAAGGAGCCAGTCGGCATTCCTCCGTTCCGGCGAGGAAGAAGGGTCCGTCGAAGCGGTGCTTGCAGGGATTTCCGCCGAAAGGGCCGGCGGCGCCTACATGGAAGAGGGAGACGGTTCCGTTCTTTTCGCCAGGAGAACCTTTTCCAGAAGCGGTAAAAATCGGACGTTCTTCCAGGGCAGGGCTGTCCCCCTTTCCACCTTTTCCGCTGTGATGAACGAAGAGATGCGTATCCAGAGCCAGTTTGCCCAGATCGAGCTGCTCGATCCGAAACGGCAGATGGAAATACTCGATTTCTGCGGAGGCGACGAAATTTCGGCTCTCAAAGAAGCCTTGTCCCGAACATTTACCGGTGCGGTGGAATGTGATCGCTCTCTGCGGGCTGCAAAGTCCCGGGAACTGGACCTGAAGACCCGCTTCCGGGACGGCGAGGCTATCCTCTCGGCGGCAAAGGGACTGAAACTTTCTCCGGGGTGCGAGGGGGCATGGGAATCGCAGATTCAAAATCTTTCTCTCCGGCTCGATACCCTCAAGAAATCAAGGGAAAACGTTCTGAAGATAACGGGAGGAGCGGCAGGGCAAGGTCTGCTCGATCTGCTGGAGTCAAGCGGCCTCGATTTGCTCCGTACCATCGAGGACGATGAAGGCAGGCTCGGAAAGCTGTTCAACGAAGGCCTGGAGCGGCTCCAGGTTTTTGCCAGGGAAGCGGCGAGGATGACTGCGGGACAGTCTATCGAAGAAATGGAGAAAGAAAGGGATCTCCTCGAGAAAAAAACAGGAATCCTGAGAAAGCTGAAACGAGCCACGGGAACGGCATCAGTAGAAGATTTCCTGTTTTGGTGCGAAGAGGCGAAAACCGCATCGGAGTGGATGAGGGAGCAGGAACGACTCTCTTCGGAGCTCACCGAAAAGGGCAGGGCGCTGCGGAAGGAGGCGGTCCGTCTTGCCGCCGAATTGCGGGCCCTCCGTGCTGAAGCAGCCTCAAAACTGGAAACGGAGGTCAACCGGCATCTCTCCGGTCTTGCCATGGAGGATTGCCGGTTCTCGGTTCGCCTTTCAGAGCTGGAAAAAATCAGGAGCACGGGAGCTGACGATGTTTCCTTCACCCTTTCAGCAGGGGGGAGAGGTGAAATCCCGGTGAACAAAACTGCATCAGGAGGAGAATTGAGCCGGATTCTTCTGGCCCTCCAGCTTTCTCTTCCCGCGACCTCCCTTCCTCCAACCCTGGTCTTTGACGAAGTCGAGGCGGGACTCGGGGGCAGGGCGGCTGTACTCGCCGGCTACAAGTTGCAGGATCTCTCCCGAAGATGCCAGGTCATCCTTGTGACCCACGAGGCGACGATTGCGGCACTGGCCGAACATCATTACGTGGTGAGGAAAAACGGAGAGTCGGTGGAGGCTGTCAGGCTTGGAGATGAGGAACGTGCCGCGGAAATCGCCAGGATGCTCTCCGGTGATTCCAGGCTTCCCGAAGCGATCGAACACGCGAAAAAACTGCTTTCCGGAAGGCTTGAGTCGTGATGTATCCCCCTTGGCCTCAATCCGCAAGTTTCCCAGGCAGAGGGAGTGTCGCCGGGCACAGCGCCCGGGGGAGAGAAACCGACACGGATGTCGGTTTCAGGTGCAGTTGTCAAGGACGACAATCTGCACCCCCCGCCCAAGCGAGCACTGGTGACACTCCCCGCTGAGGTGCGGATTTAGGGGTGGAAACGAAAATTGACATTCACTGAAGAACTTCGTATAATGCTACGGTTCGGTGTATATATCGCACGGGACAGGCTGTAAACCTTCGCAGGTGCCTGAATCCCGGCGAGAGGAGGAAAAGAATGTACGCTATAGTTGAAACAGGCGGCAAACAGTATCGGATCCAGGAGGGCGACCTGCTGAAGGTTGAATCTCTGGGGATTGCAGAGGGTGAATCCCTGGTACTTGACAAAGTCCTCTTCGTGGGCAGGGACGATGGAATTTCCGTAGGTACTCCTTATGTCCCGGGAGCATCCGTCAAGGCTTCGGTGGTTACCAACGGGAAAGACCGTAAGATACTCGTCTTCAAGTTCAAGAGCAAAAAGAATTACCGCCGCATGAGAGGTCACAGGCAGCATTTTACGGAGATTCGAATCGATTCCATCAATCCGGGAGCCTGAGTATGACGGAAATCTCCGTCGGCCTTAAGGATGGGAAAAAAGTCGCCCTGGTGGCGACAGGGCATACGGGGTTTTCCGAAAGAGGTTCCGATGTTGTCTGTGCAGGAGTATCAGCCCTTGTTCAGGCTTTGTTTTACGGGTTTCATGAAGTATTGAAGGAAAAAAACCTGCGGTCCGCCATTGATGCGAAAAAGGCAACAATGTCCCTTGACTGGAGCGCCTGCCTTTCTCCGGCCGGAAACGTCATTGCGGAGACCGTAATAGGCTCGCTGAAAGAAATTGCCCGGGTATATCCCGATCATGTCCGAATTCTGGAGGTGCACGTAAATGAATTGGGTTTTTGACCTGCAGTTCTTTGCCCACAAAAAGGGCCAGGGAAGCAGTACAAACGGAAGAGACAGCGAAGGCAAGCGCCTTGGCATCAAGAAATATGCAGGACAGCTTGTAAAGGCGGGAAACATTATCGTCCGGCAGAGGGGAACGAAGATTCACCCCGGCAAAAATGTCGGAATCGGCAAAGATGACACCATTTTCGCTACGAGCGCGGGTGTCGTCAACTTCGAGACGAAGGGAAGCCGGAAGTTCGTTTCAGTAGTGCTTGACTTGGCCGAATAGGCCCGTCTTTTGAATACCGAAAAAAAAAGAACAGCATCAGAGGGCCTTTGCTTCTTTCCGCATTGCCGGGAAACGTCATCTGTTTCCCGGCAATGCGGAAAGGTCGACCGGGCCCTTTTTTCAATTTGGGAAAACAGAAGGGAATAGTGGGGTTCACCCGGTGATGATATGAAATTTGTTGATTTCGTTAAAATAGAGGTGTCCGGAGGACGGGGAGGAAACGGCTGCCTGAGTTTCCGAAGAGAAAAATTCATACCGAAAGGCGGACCTGACGGTGCAGACGGAGGGAAAGGCGGAGACGTCATTCTGGAAGCTGCCCCGGGGACGCTGACTCTGGCCGACTTCGAATATGAGAAAAAATTCAAGGCGGGTCACGGCCGGCCTGGCAGGGGAGGGTTGAAATCCGGGGCTGCAGGAGAAGACCGGATCATTTCCGTTCCCTGCGGGACCATTGTCTATGACGACGATACCGGAGAAATTATTGCCGACCTGGTTGACCCCGGAGAGAGAGTCATAATAGCACGAGGTGGGAGGCCGGGGAGAGGGAACGCCCATTTTGCCAACTCGGTGAGAAAAACCCCCCGTTTCGCTGAAAAGGGAGACGAAGGAGAAGAGAAGCGGCTTCTCCTTGAATTGAAGCTTATTGCTGACGTGGGACTTGTAGGTTTTCCAAATGCGGGAAAATCGAGCCTTCTGGCCGCTATATCCACGGCAAAACCCAAAATTGCGGGCTATCCCTTCACAACTCTTTCACCGAACCTCGGCGTGCTGTCCGTGGACGACCAGAAAATAGTGATTGCCGACGTTCCCGGTCTCATCGAGGGAGCCCACGAGAACAAGGGTCTCGGAGTGTATTTTCTCCGGCATATCGAAAGAACCCGGTTTCTCGTTCACGTCCTTGATCTCGCTTCCGGATCTCCCGGGGAAGTTCTTGAGCAGTGGAGAGTGGTCAGGGAAGAGTTTCGTGCCTATAATGCCATGGCCGGTGATCGCCTTCCCGGGGAAAAAAGGGAAGATCTTCTCTCCCGCCCATACATTGTGGTGGGAAACAAGATAGATCTGCCTGAGGCCGGAGATGCGGACCGTGAAGTCCGGAACTTCATGAAACAGCGAGGCATTCCATACTTTACAGTCAGTGCCATGACAGGAGAAGGCATCGACAAAATCATCCCCGCCATCGTTTCGCTTGCGCGGGAAAATGCACGTCCTGCGGGAACAACCAGGCTGGTTGTCGCCGAAACGCCGGTACCGCTGCGGCAGAGAAGGAAAAAGGAACCGGCTTCCGTCATCAGGCTTCAGGACGGAGCAGGCTTCAGGGTGGTCCACGAAGGGCTCGAGAAAATATTGCTGCGATATGACTTTGAGCATGAGGACGCCATCCTCAAATTTGCCCGGCTTGTCCGGAGATTCAGGATTGAGGAACTCTTGGAAGAAAACGGCGCCCAAAAAGGTGATAAAGTGTATATAGGAGACCTTGAATTCGATTTTGAACCTGACAGGGTCATGGAGTAACGGCTGACCACGGAAGGAATGACGGCCTTGCACGAAAGAGCCCGAAAATCACAGAGAAAAATTGGGATCATGGGCGGAACCTTCGACCCGATCCATTTCGGGCATCTTCTCGCTGCCGAGGAAAGCAGAACAGCCCTGGACCTGGACGAAGTCATATTTATACCCGCAGGAGATCCCGCCCATAAAAGGGTACGGAAGACGGCCTCGCCGGAGGACAGGTACGTGATGACCCTCCTCACAACACTGGGAAATCCGAAGTTTACCCCTTCGAGAATCGAGATCGACCGCAAGGAACCGAGCCATACGGTGGACACCCTGAGGGAAATGAGGCACTGGTACGCCCCTGAGAAGGTTGAGTTCTACTTTATAACGGGGCTGGATGCGGTGCTTGGAATCACCACGTGGAAAGAGCATGAGGCCCTTCCCGGCCTTTGCAGAATTGTGGCAGTCAACAGGCCGGGATATGTTCCCCAGAAGCTAGAAGCGCTGCCGATGGAAATGCGGAGTGCCATTATCCCCCTGGAGATACCTCTTCTTTCCATCTCCAGCACGGAAATCCGCCAGAGGATAGAGCAGGGGAGAAGTATAAAGTATCTTCTTCCCGAGGCGGTGGAACAGTACATCTACAAAAAGGGGCTCTACAGGAGAAAGTTGGAGGTTTGACTCAATGAAAATACTGAAAATCGCCGCCATCCTTCTGCTTGCCGTTTCAGCCGCATTCGCGGGAGCGGCCATGCGTGTCAGGACCTTCGTCGATCCGAAACCGCAGACCATCAAGGAATCCATATCATTCACGGAGGCTTCCGGAACGGTAAACATACTTCTCATAGGGATCGATGACGTGGACGGAGGAAGGCGGGCCGATGCCATCGCCTTTGCCGCCATCGATATCGACCGCAAGATCGTCAGGGTAATGTCGATACCGAGGGATACCCGGGTCCAGATCCCCGGAAAGGGCTGGGACAAGATCAATCACGCTTACGCCTACGGCGGTGTGGAAAAGCTTCGGGAAACCGTGGTCAACTTTTTGGGCCTTCCCGTAAACTACTATGTCCTGGTGAACTATGATACCTTTCCTTCCATCATTGATCTCATCGGCGGCGTGGAAGTGGACGTGGAACGACGAATGGTCTACAACGATTACGCCGGAAAGCTTTTCATTAACATCCCGAAGGGACTCCAGAAGCTTGACGGAAAAACAGCCCTTCACTATGTTCGTTTTCGCCATGACGCCCTGGGAGATATCGGAAGGGTAAAACGGCAGCAGGAATTCCTAAAGGCGGTCCTGAAAAAGCTCCAGACACCCGCCATGATACCAAAGATTCCCGAACTTGCCCAGAAAGCCGTTGAAATGCTGAACTCGGACATGACCCCGGCCCAAGCTCTGCAGCTTGCTTCCTACCTGGCCGACCTGTCCGGAGAGGATCTTCATTTCTTTACTCTTCCTGGAAAAGCCGCATATATTTCAAACCTCAGCTACTGGATAGGGGACACTACTGAGGCTTCCGCCATGCTCACCGGGCTTCCCGAAAAACAGACCGGGGAAACCTCTTCCGGCGGCCAGGATCCGATGGGGCAGCAAGTTTCCTCTCCGGACAGGGCCGTTGATGTCGAATCCCTTATAGCATCGGTGACCACACCTATTTCCGTGCTCAACGGGGCAGGTGTGTCAGGACTCGGAAAGGAAGTCGCCACAGCGCTCCAGAAAATCGGCGTCGACGTGGTGCACATAGGGAACGCAAAACATTTTGATTACCGGACGACCAGTATCCAGGTACCTGAAAAAGGGGCCGAGGCGGTCCAGAAGACAGCCCAGGCACTCGGAGAAATAGCGGGTGTGGGCAGGAACCTTATTTCAAAGAGTTCCGCCGTGCCCCATGTTACAATCATCATCGGGAAGGACAGCGAAAAAGTGCTGCAGCGGCTTGGCGGCCTTGCCCGTCAGTAAGGCAGGACAAACATCGTCTGCATAAACAAAAAGGAGAAGGTGAAAGATTGAAAAACGGAAACCGTCTCAGGGAATTTGAATACCTGTACAACGCCCTTGCTGACAAAAGGGGGCTCGATATCGTGGCCATGGATATGGAGGGAGCGGCCGCCATTTCGGATACATTCGTACTTGTCACGGCCAATTCTGAAATCCATATGGGCACCCTCAGGGATGCGGCTCTCGAGGCATTACATTCAAAAGGTCTCCAGTCCACGGTGGAAGGATATGACAGTTCCCGGTGGCGTCTTATAGATGCGGGCGACGTGGTGGTTCATATCTTCAGCAGGGCCGGAAGAGACCATTACAAGCTGGAAAAACTGTGGGGAGACGCACCGACCTTTCACTTTACCTACGAAGACTGAAATAACAACCAAACGCAGTCGCCCTCCCTCCGCACATTTTTCACCCCTAGGGAGGGGATTGCCGGGCGCATAAGGTGAAGGCGCCCTCCCCAGCAGGGGTGAAGAGATTATCCCCTGAGGGGAGGAGAAACCGACACGGGCGAACGCAGGGATCCGCGGGACTCGTTTGAGCCGTTGTCACTCCCCGGCAATCTGCACCCCCGGCCCAAGCGGTCCCGTCCCCGGCGACATTTCCGCTGGGGTGCGGATTGCCGGGCCGCCGGATTTTTCCCGGGGGTGCGTTTTTATCGAAGAAGATAATGTCCTATAATATATCTTATGTTACGTTGTATGGATTTCCGGGCCGATGCTTTATCCTTCAGAGATTTTTCTGTAGTTTTCGTAAATGGCCAAAAAAGAGTCCACTTTCAGGGACGCACCGCCCACCAGCGCACCGTGAATATCAGGCCTTGAAAGAAGATCCCCCGCATTCGAATCCTTGACGCTTCCTCCGTACAGCACAGGAATCCGTGACCCGCCGCCGAAAGCCTCAAAGGCCAGTTTTGCCGCAAAGGCACAGACATCTTGGGCGTCATCAGGGCTTGCGTTTTTCCCCGTTCCGATAGCCCAAACCGGTTCGTAGGCAAGGATGAGGTCCTGGGCATGTTCCCCAGGTACGGACTGAAAGGCTGAACGAAGCTGATTTTGTACCACCTGGATCGTTTCCCCGTCTTCCCGTTCCTCGAGGGTTTCCCCAAAACAAAGGACAGCCTTCAGGCCTACGTCCAGGGCCTTCCTGAGTTTTTTTGCCACGATTTCATCGCTTTCTCCAAATATGTGACGACGTTCACTATGACCCACGAGGACGTGAGAGCAGCCGGCGGATCGGACCATATCCATGGACACGGCACCGGTGAACGCTCCTCTGTCCTCGAAATAACCATCCTGGGCCCCTGTCGATACGGGGACTTCCGTGAGTGCCTTCAGGACGGACGGGATCGTCAGGTAGGGGGGGAAAAGGCAGATGTGCACGAGATCGCTTCCATACAGCATGCTTCCGCTTATCCGGTCCGCCAGGGAACGGCAAAATGCCTCCCCCTCTTCGGGGAGCATGTTCATCTTCCAGTTTCCGTAGAGATAGATTTTTTTCATGTCCGGTCTCCTCGTGAAATAATTTTTTACTTGTCCGCCAGCAGCGGTAGTATTCCTGGAAGCTGTCTGCCTTCGCAGAATTCAAGACTCGCTCCCCCGCCGGTGGACACATGGGATACTTCCTGGTCGAATCCGAGCTGTTTCGCCGCGGAAGCGGTATCACCTCCGCCGACAACCGTAAGACCGCCGTTTTTTGTGCACTTGGCGACACCTTTCGACACAATCCGAGTTCCCCCGGCAAAGAGTGGATTTTCGAATACCCCCATGGGACCGTTCCAGAGAACTGTTTTGGCTGCCTCCGCCCTTGCAGCGAAGAGCTCCGCCGTCTTCGGACCAATGTCGAGTCCCATGAGTCCCTCAGGAATCTCGTCGGCAGGAACGATCCGCTCTCCCTGGGTCATGTCGAGGGAAGCGCCGGCGACCACGTCGACGGGAAGGAGTATTTCGACACCCCTCCGGGCGGCTTTTTCCATCATTTCAAGAGCAAAATCGACCTTCTCGGCCTCGAAAAGGGACCGCCCGATATTGGCTCCGCCGGCCTTCAGAAAAGTAAAGGCCATACCTCCACCGATAAGGATCGACGTCGCCTTGTCCATGAGATGCTCCACCACCCCGATTTTGTCGGAGACTTTCGCACCCCCGAGGATGAGAACAAAGGGTTTTTTCGGATTCTCGATCACTGCCGTGAGCATGTTGACCTCCCTTTCGAGCAGAAAACCGGCAAAGGAGGGAAGAATGTCCATGATGGCGCTCGTGGAGGCGTCTGCCCTGTGGGAGGCGCTGAAGGCGTCCATGACGAAGACGTCAAAGGGGGCCGACAGGGATTTGGCGAACTTGGCGTCGTTCTCCTGTTCTTCCGGATGATACCGGAGGTTTTCCAGCAGCAGAAGGGTTCCAGGCGCAAGGGAGGCAAGGGCTGTTTCTACCTCCGGTCCGATGCACTCGCCGCAGAAACTCACAGGATGATTCAGCACCTTTTCCGCTACGGGCGCAACGTGGGAGAGGGACATTTCAGCCACTCTTTTTCCCTTCGGCCTGCCGAGGTGAGAGCAGAGTGCTACCCTGGCGTTTGCTTTCAGAAGCGCTGAAATGGTATCTCTGTGAGCCAGAATCCTCGTGATGTCCCCTACTTCTCCGTTTTTGAGAGGAACGTTGAAATCGACCCGGAGCAATACTTTTTTTTCTGCAACATCTTGGTGAGAAAAAACACGCAGTTTCATGGAATATCTTCCTCCTTCGTTATCTGGTGTTCATTTTGTGTTCCTTTTGCCGCTCACTGAAGCTGGACCCATTACCTGTTCGAGTTTTTTCCAGCGGTACAGAACTGTACTTTTACTGATGGGAGGAGACTGCATTTTGCCCAGTTCCTCGAGGGTCACGCTTGGATTGGCGACCCTTGATTTTACAAGATTTTTGAGCACTTCCGGCAGGGATTCGAAGCCGGGTGCCGAAACAGCTGCCCGGGCGATTTCAAGCTGCTTCGTGGCGGCATCGAGGGACTTGC
The DNA here is from genome assembly GCF_016756745.1 of Aminivibrio sp. Lineage (NCBI taxonomy): Bacteria > Thermotogati > Synergistota > Synergistia > Synergistales > Aminobacteriaceae > Aminivibrio > Aminivibrio sp. Next base: position 41,311 of record NZ_JAESIH010000037.1, on the reverse strand, counting down.
GGATATTCGAAGAGTCGCAGTTTACCAGCATATTGGCTCTGTTTCTCATGGAACGGACAATGGCCTTTTCCTCCATGCGGAGCGACGTTTTCACAAGGCCGAAACCCGCGAGGAGGGTGACGATTTCCTCCTGGTTGCGGAGGGTGATTTCATGCTTGCCCTGTATATACCTCCGGCCGAAAGAGAAGCCGCATTTTTTCAGCATGGCGGCCGCAGTGTGTTCCGTTTCCCTGGAGGGAATCCTGAAACTTAGGTAATAGCCGCTTCTGGGTATGTAGAGGGCTCCGCAGCTTCCCCACAGTCCGCGAAGCCAGTCAGGCCGCTTCCTGTCGAAGCCCGCCATCTCCTCCGTCCGGTCGTGGCGCAGAAATGTGAGCCTTTCAGGAAGGCGGAGAAATACCTTCCCCTTGAGGGATCGGGGAATGTTCAGGAGGGATGGGAAATCGTGGATGAAGCCAAGTTCCCCTTCTCCCCACAGCCTGATCAGTCTGCGGAAAATCCACAGTCTGCCGCTTGAAAGCCGTAACTCGCTTTCACTGCCTCCGGAAGCGGCCATTCCCTGGAGTATGCCGCGGATTTCCCTGACGGCCTCTGCCCTGTTCTTCGGCGGGGCTGTCAGCCATTCATCCCACATGAAAGAAGACAGCGTCTTCCCGATATTGAGGTTGGCCAAGGAGATCAATCCTCTTTCAGTTCACGGCAAAGACGGATCAGGAGATGGGAGAGGGCCTGTCCGTCATGCCTGAGAAGGGAACCGTCGATGATCTGCACGAAATTGCCTTCAAGGAGAAGGCAACCCATGTCTTCCAGTTTTTCCCTGTCCCTGTCAGTTGCCACAAGGGGAACCGCTCCCTCCTTTCCGTACTTTTCCATGATATGGGGAGGAATTTTGCCGGTATTGGCGATGACATAATCAGGGGGTATGCCCATGGTTGACGCTATCCACCCGACGTGATCGGCAAGAGAAAAGCCGTCCGTCTCCCCCGGCTGGGTCATGAGATTGCAGATGTACACCTTCGGGACGGCGGTGTTTCTCAGTCGTTCCGCTACCTTTGAAACGAGGAGGTTCGGGATGACGCTGGTGAAAAGGCTTCCCGGTCCAAGGGCGATTATTTCCGCTTCCTCAATGGCCCTCAGAACGTCAGCGACAGGACGGGCATCGAGGGGCTCGAGCCAGATTTTCCTGATCTCGCTCCCGTGCTCGGAAATGGAAAGTTCCCCCCTGATTCTCTCCCCACCTGCGGTTTCAGCGACGAGAGATACGGCCTCCGTTGTCACGGGGAGGACTCTTCCCCGTATGGCGAGAAGATTGTTCATCTCTTCGACCGCCCGGCGGAAGTCACCATACTGCTCCGATATGGCCAGAAGCATGAGGTTTCCAAGGCTGTGACCGGCAAGGGCCCCCCTGTCGAAACGGAAATCGAGAAGACGCCTCAGGGCGCTGTCGTTTTCAGCCAGCGCCACGATGCAGTTCCTGACATCTCCAGGCGGAAGGACTCCCCATTCCTCCCGCAGCCTTCCCGAGCTTCCTCCCTCATCGGTGACGGTGACGACCGCAACGATATTCCTGGTAAAGCTCTTGAGTCCTCGCAGGAGGGTTGAAAGGCCCGTTCCGCCGCCGAGGGCTGCCACATAGGGGCCCATGGAGAGCCTGTATTCCACGGCCCTTGAAATGGCAGCCTTTTTTTTTCTCGATGAGCCGTAGAATGAGGGAAATTCCGACCGTTCCCTGAAGCGCAGCAGAACGGCCATAATCAGGGCCGTCACTAATCCGAGGATGTAGGCCAGTATGCTGTTCATGATCACCAGCCCTGTTCTCTGGAGATATCCCTGTGCCGTAGGGAGCATGTACTGCCGTAATGCCTGAAATGGGCGGCAAGTCTTTCGGCAACGGCTACCGACCTGTGGCGGCCTCCCGTACAGCCTACCCCGATGTGAAGGTGGGACTTCCCCGTACCGAGATACAACGGAATCACGTGCTCGAGAAAAGAAACAAGTCTTTTCCAGAATTCCTCAGCTTCTCCGGAATTCCAGATGTGATCCTGGACTTTCCTGTCCTGTCCGGAGAGATTCTGGAGTTCCGGCACATAGTAAGGGTTGGATAGGAAACGGACATCGAAGAGGAAGTCGCAGTCCGCAGGAGGTCCGTACTTGAAGCCGAAGGAGGTAAAAATGAGAAAGTCCTGGGAAGAGGGACCGCACACTTCGGAAAGGAGTTTTTTCCTGATGTGGGGAAGAGAAAGGCCCGAGGTGTCCAGAACCGTGTCGGAAAGTTCAAGAATCGGCTTCAGCCGGATTCGTTCCCTGGAAATACCGTCAAGAAAAGTGCCTTCATCATGCAGAGGGTGTCGCCGCCGGGTCGCTTCGAAACGGGCAAGCAAAGCCTTATCCGAAGCGTCGAGGAAAAGAATCCTGACCTCAGGGATCTGGGTCTTCAGAGCCGTGACTGCCGCCGGAAAATCGTCGAGAAGGGTGTCGCCCCGTACGTCCACAACGGCCGCCACACCGTTTCTCACTGCCGCACGGTGCTTCCCCAGGATGACCATCAGCTGGGATAGCAGCGCCGGGGGTATATTGTCGATGGCGAACATTCCCTGGTCTTCAAGTACCTTCAGGGCTGTCGATTTTCCCGCGCCGGACATTCCTGTGAGAATGACGCATTTTTTCACGCCCTGGAATTCACTGTCCATGAAACTGCCTCCGTTCCCCTTCTTCAGGAAACCTGAAGGATCGTTTTCTTATGAAGGAGACCCGCATTCTCCATCCCAGCCCCTGAGAATTTCAACGCCGTGTCTCAGTGCCGCCGCTACGGCGTCGAAACATTCCGTGGCGGCCTTTGCGCTTCCAGGGAGGGATATTATGAGGGTCTCCCCCCGGATGACGGCGTTGCCTCTGCTCAGTATGGCTTTCGGCGTTATCCTGAGGGAAGCCAGCCGCATCGCCTCTCCTATTCCGGGGACCTTTCTTCCGGCGACAGCCTCCAGGGCCTCGGGGGTGACGTCTCTTCGGGAAAAACCGGTTCCCCCGGTGCACAGTATCAGGTGGAGGTCTTTGGAGTCGGCCCAGTCTTTCAAGACCGTCACAATAGATTCATGTTCGTCGGGAACGACAGCCGTTTCGGTCGTGTCGCAGCCGATTCCCCTCAGCCGTTCGACCAGGGCTGGACCTGACGTGTCCTCTCTTTCTCCCCGGCTCCCCTTGTCGCTTACAGTCAGAACGCCCGTTCTGAGCGGCTGGAGAAAAATGGCCCGCAATGAAACGGTAAGAAAACCGCCCCTCTCTCCCCGAAGCATCGGAAAGGGCATGGAGGATGGTACAGCCCGAAAAAGCGCTTCACCGGCGGAAAAGAAGAACTCTTCGGGGAATTCGCCGACGGACAGGACGAAGCCGGCCGAGCCGTCGGGAAGAGATGGGAAACCGCCCGGAGGAAGGAGGAAGAGGTCTTTCTCCGATCCGTTGAATGATGTTCTCCCTGTCGCATTGATGCCGACATAGCAGAGAGTATGGACGAAGAGTTCTCCCCGTTCCTTTTCCAGTATTTCAAGAATCCGCATTGCCGTCCATCCCCTCCGCGATGTAGGTGCCGCTCTTTCCGCCTGTTTTTTTCAGAAGGCGGATTCCTTCGATGACCATGTTCTTGGAAACGCCCTTGCACATATCATACACCGTGAGAGCGGCAACGGACACGCCCGTGAGGGCTTCCATTTCGACACCCGTGACGTCCCTCGCAGCGACGGTACAGGTGATCCTGATCCGGCCCCTTTCTTCCATGAAGAGACATTGCACTTCCGCTCTTTCTATACGGATGCCGTGGCAGAGGGGAATGAGTTCCGGTGTTTTTTTCACCGCCATGATGCCTGCGGTCTCCGCAATTTTGAGGACATCTCCCTTTTTGGAATATCCGTCGGCAGCCAGCTGTTCGCACACTGCCCGGTCAAGGATTATCCAACCTTCAGCCGAAGCGGTACGAAGAGTTTCCGGCTTCCAGCTCACATCAACCATCCGAGGTCTTCCCTCGTCGTCAAGATGGGAAAAGGAAGGTTGGTCCTGCCTGAATGATCCGTCATTCGTCATGGGTTATCCTCCGATCTGGGACATGTGCCGTTCTTCCTGAAGAGAATTCCGCCCCTCTTCCGGTGAAGGAATGCCTGTCTCTCCTCTTTGGGGTTTTCTTGAAACGGCCTTCATAATTCCCTCCCGCAGCGCTTCGGAATCCTTGCCGCGAAGGGCTTCAAACAGGGAAAAGCCGAAGTTGCCGAAAAGACAAGGGCGCATGACGCCGGTAGACGTCACTCTGAGGCGGTTGCAGAGATGGCAGAAATGGTCTGAAACAGCGGAAATGATGCCCACCATCCGTCCGGTGGCGCTGTTTTGAAAATACCGTGAGGGACCGCATATTTCCGACCTGTTGTCCCTCGGGGGGCAGCTCCTCCACAGTGCCGGGTCCGGAAGCCGGGAAAGAATTTCCTCTGCGGGAACAAACTGGGACTGGGACCATACATCCTTGTCCAGCGGCATGAATTCAATAAACCTGATGGTTGCCCCCTTTTCCGCTGCGAACCCTACCAGGGCCGGTATCTCGTCGAGGTTGAAGTTCCGCATGACAACCGAATTCAGCTTGAGAGGAACACCGCCGGACTGCCTGACGGCATCGATCCCCCGGAGGACTCTCTCCAGATCTCCTGTCCTGGTGGTTTCGAGAAATTTGGCATGATCCAGCGTATCAAGGCTTACGTTCAGCGAATCGAGGCCGAGACGGGCGATTCTTTCAGCCCATTTTTCCAGAAGAGAACCGTTTGTCGTGACTGCTATCCTGAGGTTGGGATAGGCCTCTTTCACCGATTCAAGAAAGGGTACGAAACCTTTTCTCACGAAGGGTTCCCCCCCGGTGAACCGTATTTTTCGGACGCCGAGGTCCGTCAGTGCGCGGCACAGAAAAAGCAAATCCTCGTAGGAGAGAATGTTCCCGTGGGGTATCCATTCAATGCCGTCGGCGGGCATGCAGTAAATGCAGCGGAAATTGCACCTGTCCGTTATCGAAATCCGGACGTAATCAAGCACCCGTCCGAAAGAATCCTGAATTATTCCGGCCATCTGTAACCTCCCATGCGGTCCACCATGGCTCTCCATCCTTCATCACACAGCGACTCCAGAAGAGCGGCTATTCCCGGGTGGTTCTCCATGCTCCTAAAATAAACGAGTTCGTAAGGTTCCTCCGCAAGAGGAAGAAAATCAAGGCCGAGAGCGTCGGCGACAGATTTTATTCCCGCCGCTGCGTCGGCGAACCCTCTCAGGACCTTGTTCCCAGCGTCGAAATGGGTGGTGCTGCAGTTTTCGTAGCCGCGCACATTCCCGGGGTCGATATTCTCCATACGGAAAAGAAAATCGAGAAGGACTCTCGTGCCTGCACCGGGCTGACGGTTCACCATCACCACATCTTCTCTCCCGAGATCGGAAACGGAGCGGATTCCCTTGGGGTTTCCCTTCCGCACCATGATGCCCTGCTGCCGGTAGAACACGGGACGGCGGGCAAGGAGAGCATCAGCCTGCGGTCCGAACATTCTTTCAATGTAGGACGTGTTGTAGTCACCTGTTTCCGTGTCGAGCAAATGACATGCGGCAGTGTGGCACTCTCTCCGCGAGAGGGCGGCAAGCCCTCCGAGACTGCCCACTGAACGAAAGATCACCTCTCCGCCCTTTTTTTTGACGAAGGTAGCAATTCTCTCGAACGCCGGGTCATTGGAACCCTGAAACAGAATTCTTTCCTTCCACCTGATATCTCTGAGGAGCCAGAGGTTCACCGTTGAGCCCTTCGATCTTTCCGCTGTTTCCAGGGGGAGGAGAGAAAGCCCGTCGGTTTCGGAAAGAGACCACAGGGCACCGGCACCTGACGGAAGGGCGTAGGCTTTTTTTTCGCCGTCGATTTCCACGCACTTGAAACGCACCCATTCTTCTTTCCCGTAGGATGATGAATAGGATGAAAGCAGGGTAACTTCTTCGGTTCCGGTCGCCCCAATTGCAGCAGGAAGGATGGTCTTTTCGTCGAACTTCCCGCAGTGAAGCAGCTGGAGGACAGGGAAAACAACGGACCAGAGAATGACTGCGTTGGACATGGGAAAGCCCGGCAGGTTGACGGCGAGGCATCCGCCCAGATCGGCCACCGAGGCCGGCCGGCCCGGCTTCATGAGAAGCCACCTGAAGAGAGGTTGTCCAAGGCTCTGCAGTACGGAAAAGGTGTGATCCCGCTCACCCTTTGCAGAACCTGCCCCGATGAGGATAAGATCATACGTTTTTCTTTTTTCCTCGAGGAAGGTCAGTAAAATATCCGGGTCGTCGGGGATACATGGGGCGATTTCCACAGAAAAACCCCAGTTTCGGAAATAGCCCTTGACCAGCATGGAATTGCTCTCCCCCACCTTTCCCGGGGGAGGGTTTTCCAGATCAAGCCATTCTTCCAGCGGAATGATTTCATCACCGGTCGGGATGTAGAGACTTTTCGGCAAGGCCAGTGTCCTGAGGTTTTTCACTCCCGCGGTCGCCAGGAGGGAACAGAGGGCGGGCGTCACCCTGTCGCCTTCCCTGGCGATGACCTGTCCGAGAAAAACGTCCTCTCCGAGGGGGCGGACGTTTTCTCCCGCCACGAGGGATGAGACGACCGTAAGGGTTCCAGTCGTTTTGTCAAGAGTGGTGTCCTCGATCATCACAACACTGTCGAAACGGGGAGATACCTCGCTCCCCGTATTAACCCATTCGTATTCTCCCGAAGGAAGAAATACGGGAGACGAAGGGGTGGCGCCGGCCGTCAGGACCGATGAAAGGGCATAGCCGTCCATGGCCGACGCATTGTAATGGGGAACGTTTCTGCTTGCGGTCACGTCCTCCGCAAGGGTTCGTCCCAGGGATTCGTGAACCGAGACAGTCTCCCCGGGGAGCTGTCGGCATTTTCTCTTGAGTATTTCCCACGCTTTCGAAAGGCTGATATGCATCGTTTCCTTTTCTACCAGAGCCAAATTTCCGCCTCCTCCCCCTGTCTGATGGTTTCATGGGATGCGGAAAGCCTGAACAATCCGTCCGCCTCGGCCAGAGCTTTCGAAAAAGAGGATTTTACGGGAAAGGGGAAGGCTCTGCCGTTTCTCAGAACGCAGGGGATAAATTCTTCGATACCTGTATGACCGAACACCGGTTCCTGTACCGGAACGAGAACCCGCTTCCACGGTCCCGCCGGTTTCCCCAGGAGAAGAGCGTTCAGAAGGGGGATAAGGACTGTGTACGCCGAAATGAAACATGAAAAAGGGTGTCCCGGAAGGCCGAGTACAAGTTTTCTGTTATCCTCCGTACCCGCAATCAGGGTAGGTTTGCCGGGTGACATGAGAATCCCCCTGACCAGAAGTCCCGGAGGAGGAAGGTCTTCGAGAATGGACGAGCAATGATCTCTCATGCTGACCGATGAGCCGCCGCTGATCGCGACCACGTCGCATTCACGGAGTGCCTCCCTGACGAAAGCGGCGAGAGCGTCTCTCGTGTCTTCAGCTATTCCGTAATTCCTGACGGAGTGGCCTTCTCCGATGAGGAGGGCCGAGAGCATGGAGGCATTCACGTCTCTAACCTTGCCTGCAGGAAGCGTGACTGTTTCGGGAGGCGCTATCTCGTCTCCCGTGCTGATTATTCCCACCGTCAGCCTTGCCGTGGCGGCCTCTCTGACGCCGGCCATTGCAAGAAGACCGGCAGTTCTGAAGTCAAGCTTCTGCCCGGCTTTCAGCAGGGTATCCCCAACAGAAAACTCTTCGCCCGCCTGGACGGTATTTTCCGCCCTTTGGACGGCCTTTTTCACCTCTATCCAGTTTCCGGCGTTTTCCGTATCCTCCACCATCACGACAGCATCCGCTCCGTCGGGCAGGATACCCCCGGTATGAATAAGGGCGCACTCTCCCCTGCGGATTGAAAGGGAAGGAGCAGAGCCCATGGGTATTTCACCTGCAAGGGTCAGGTAGGCGGGGCTGCCGGGGGCGGCGCCAAGACAGTCGGCGCTTACGACGGCATACCCGTCCCTGGTGCTTCTCGGGAAGGGCGGAAAGTTCTCGTCCGCGATCAAAGGTCTGCTAATCCGGCCGGAACAGGATTCCACAGGCACGGGAACCTCCTCCCCCTTCCAGGGAAAGCGAAGGACGGCTGAAACATGATCAAGCGCTGTTTCTCTTGGGGTGAGGGCTTCGACAAAACCGGCCACGATAAATTATGCTCCTTGGGCGATCAGGGTCAGCGCATGCCGACGACGAATACCGGAAATCCGGCTTTTGTCAGTTTATCGGCCAGATTGTCCGCTGCCTTTCTGTCGTTTCCTGCAGGCACAGTGACTCTGAAGTAAGTTTTTCCATTGACCAGGGCCGCTGTGATGACAGAAGAAAAACCGGCCTTGGCTGCCTGCTGCCTGACCGTTTCTGCCCCCTCCCGTGCGGTGAATGAGCCGATTTGAACCCCCCATCTGCTCTTGGCGGCCGAAGGTGCCGGGCTCTGGACTGCAGGCTGCTTTGCGGAAGGTTTGGACGAAGATGCGGGAGGAGCCTTCGGCGCTGGCTGGGCCGAAGGAGGCGCCGCCACCGGGGAACTCTTCGTTCCGGCTCCTTCCGGAACGAAGACGACAGGCCGGCTGGATCCTACGGGAGCAGCCAGAACGGCCTGGTTATCGGTGGCAGGGGGCCGGGAAGGTGTCGCCGCCTTGCCGCGCGAAGAAGGTTGTTGTGGTGTTTCCTGTCGTGCAGCTGCCGGCACCGTGGGAGCAACGGGTGAATACCCTGGTGTTTTGGGTCCCGACAGGAAAAAAAGTTTCACGCCTACTATCAGAAGCCCGACAGCCACCAGGCCGATGACCGGGAGCATGATATCCCCGAAAGGAATCATGGAGCGTTTTTCCTTGAGTCTTCTGCTCTCTCTCGTGGACATTCAAATCCCTCCTTTGCCTGTAGAGCGGCTGGAACAGAAAAAGTCCGAACTTCGCCTGTTCCTGAGAAACAACAATCCCGAAACAAAAGGCAGGAATCCTTTTCAAGACTCCTGCCTTCAGCATGTTTGAACGAACAGGATATTCCGGTCAGAGGAATCCATTAAAAGGATTGTACAGAAAACGGGGTTATTTCCCGTTCTTCCGGCTTTTGCGGAGGATTGACGGAATATCGTAAGGGTTCTTCGGGACTCCGCTCATGGTAAACAGGTCTTCATCCTGGGCCGGGAGCACTTCAGTTTCCTCGAGCACTACTCCGGCAGTTTTCGTCTTCGGGGCTGTCTTGGGAAAATTGGTGACCGTCTTTCTTTCCTTTTCCGAGGAAAAACCGGTAGCGATGACCGTTATCTGTATTTTGTCGGACATTTCCTCGGAGACCGTGTGACCCCAAATGACGATCGCATCTTCATCCGCCGTTTCCGTGATGATCTGTGCCGCTTTTCGGATTTCATGAATCCCGAGATCCGACCCTCCTGTAATATTAAAGAGAATTCCTTTCGCGCCCTTCATGGGGATGGACATGAGCGGAGACTTAATCGCGGTCTTCGCGGCGATTTCCGCCCGGTTCTCCCCTTCTCCCGAGCCGATCCCCATGATGGCGGACCCTGCGTTCTGCATCACTGTCCTCACGTCGGCAAAGTCCACATTGATAAGGCTGGGTTTCAGAATAAGGTCGGTAACCCCCTGAACTGCCTGACGGAGAACTTCGTCTGCGAGACGGTAGGCATCGGCATGCTTTGTTTTTTCGTCAGTCAGTTCAAGAAGGCGGTCATTTTCGACCACGAGAAGGGCGTCCACTTTTTCCTTGAGGGTGGCTATACCCGTCATGGCCTGTTTTCTCCGGCGGTTCATCTCGAAGGAGAAGGGAAAGGTAACAACAGCGACAACGAGCGCTCCCGCTTCTTTCGCTACTTCCGCGATGATGGGCGACGCTCCGGTTCCGGTGCCGCCTCCCATGCCTGCGGTAAGAAACACCATGTCGGCTCCCGTGACCACTTCCCGTATCTTGTCAATAGATTCCTTTGCGCTGTTCAACCCCACTTCGGGGTCGGAGCCCGCTCCCAGTCCCTTGGTCAGCTTTTCTCCAAGAGTTATTTTCGTCGTGGCCTGGGAAAGCTGAAGAGCTCCCACGTCTGTATTGGCGGAGATAAAGTGGACTCCTGACACTCCGCTCCTGATGATGTGATTCAGGGCGTTTCCGCCGCCGCCGCCGACGCCGATGACCTTGATTTCCTCCCGGTGGGGTCTCGGAGTATCATTAACCTGAAATACGTGTTCCATTTTCTTGTCCTCCCCAATTGCGGAATGCGGCTCTAGAAAAGCTCTTTGACAGATTTTTTCAGGTATTCCATAAGACCACGAAGTCCTTCACCCTGGGAACTGCCCTGTTTTCTGGGCTGTTTTGTCCCTGTAAGCCCCGGCGAAATAATGGAAGAGCCTGAGCGAAGCTGGGACACGGGGGTCTCGATGAAACGGTACGGATTTCTTTCCTTGCTGGTCATATACCGCACGATCCCCGCTGCTGTAGTATATTCACAGTCATTCCTTCCCGGAGGCATCTGGTACATGTCAAGGGGTTCGGCGATCCGGACGGGAAGATTAAGAAGCTCGGAAGCGAATAGTTCGATTCCCGGCGTTTTGGCCACGCCCCCCGAAAGAACGACCCCTGCTGGGAATATATGCATCGTGTATTCGGAAAGCTGGTGGAGTACATGTTCCCCGAAAAGCTCCTCCAGCCTGCAGTTTACCACTTCGGAGGCTTCGTGAACGTTGAAGGTTTTTGTTCTTCCTCTGACGTCGACGTCCAGTTCCTGCTCTTCGTCATCAGGGGAAAGAGAGACCATTTTCTTGATCTCCTCCGCCTTGCTTATGGGAATTTTCATCACGTAGGCCAGGTCATTGGTTATATGATCCCCGCCGATGGGGATGATGGACAGCTTGACCGGGCGGCCGTCTGTATAGAGGGCGACACCCGTGGTTCCGCCGCCTATACAAAGAGAAATAACCCCAGCCCTCGTTTCTTCGTCGGTCAGTGCCCCGAGGGCACTGGCAAGGGATTTGATGACCAGTCCGTTAACCTCCACCCCGGCGGTTTCGACACAGTTTATTATATTCTGGACCACCGTTGTGGGAATTATTACCGACTGCAGTTCCATTTCAAGCCGGATCCCCGTCATGCCGAGAGGGTCGTCAATTCCCGAATTTCCGTCAATGGAATATTTTACCGGAATGGTATGAAGGGTAACCCTGTTTGAAGGAATGGAAAGCTCACTCTGGGCCGCTTCGATAACTCTTTCCACATCCGAGATGGATACCTGGCGGGGAGTCCTGCCCAGGGAGATCATTCCCCTGGACGTTACTGATGCCACGTCTATGCCGCTGAACGAGACGGTAGCTTCCGAAATTTCGAAACCCACCATGTTTTCCGCGTCCTTTACCGCTTGGCGTACAGAGCGGACCGCCTGTTCCAGGTTAATGATCAGGCCTTTTCGTATTCCCTGAGACGGAGCGAACCCGACACCGATTATCTGAGCTTCCTGGAAACGGGAATCTCTTTCCGCCACTACAACGGCGATTTTGCTCGTGCCGAGGTCCAGCCCGACGAGAATTTCCGGCTCTTTGTACACTTATCTCCCGCTCCCTTCCTGACCGCCGCCGGCCACATTACGGACAATGATTCTGTCGGTGTAAGTGGTATCTATTATAAGGTCTCCACCGGAAAATTGTAACTGGTGAAGAATCTGCGAGACGGCGGAGGATATTTCTTTCCACCGTGCCTGGTCACCCCGGATGAGGATCCGCACGGTCCTGTCCCTGTTATTCAGATTCAGACGGAGAAGGTAGTTTCCTTCTCTTCTGGAAATTTCCACTTCACGAGTATGAGACATCCAGCCGCTTGTTTCAAGACCGCTGACCCATTCGGCAAATAAAGAAACGGGGAGAACTGTGGAGGTCACCACGATCCCTTCTCCCGGAACGACTGCCGGAGAAGGAAGGGCTTCTGAAAGAAGAAATGGAGGTATGGAAGGCGATCTGATTCCCGGGAATTTACTGTTCAGGGGATGATCGGATTCCCAGATGCGCCCGTCACGGGAGAGGAAAAAATCTTTCTCCTTCCAGCGAAGTCTGAGCCAGGGTTGTAAAGGTTCGAGTTCGACAAAGAAATCAGAGACATTTTCCCTGCGCAAAGAAAAAACGAGTGGTGCCTCCGATTCCATCTTTTTCTTCAGGTCGGCTGATTTGAAGAAAAAAATCGGCCAGTAGCGCAATTCCGCAGGCCCCAGGTTTTTCCAGAACAGCGATTCTGCCTCGGGAGCCCCTGTCTGAACTGATATGCTGTCAAGGCTCAGAAACTGACTATACTCCTCGTAGGATATGGCTGCTCCGAAGAGCATGGAACATGCGAGAAGAAAAAAAAGGAATTTTCCCATGAAATCGCTATCCCTGCGGCAGAGAAAAACGGCGGACGTAAGCACACCCTTCCGGCGGTGTTCTTCATACCGGTCAGGCGTGGACTACCTCCGCTCTTGCCTTTTCCATGAACATTTCACCCACGTTTGAAATATCTCCGGCTCCGATGGTCAGGACAATGTCCCCGGGCATACTCTGTTTCTCGAGCTCGGAGGCCGCTTCCTCGAGAGAACGGCACATGACGCTCTTCGAGTTTTTCTTTTCATTTAAAATGGTATTGATAAGGGCAGAAGAAACACCCTCGATAGGCTCTTCGTCCGCCTGGTAGACGGGCAGCAGGAACACCGTGTCAGCCGTGGAGAGAACTGAGGCGAAATCCCTGTACAGGGCCTGCGTTCTGGTGAACCTGTGCGGCTGGAAGGCGACAAGAAGCCTTTTTTCCGGGAACATCCTGCCGATGGCGCTTAGGGTTGCCGCGATCTCTCTGGGGTGGTGTCCGTAATCGTCATAGACCTCGACTCCGTTGATCTGTCCCAAATGCTGGAGGCGCCTTTTTGCTCCCTTGAATTCTTTCAGGGTCTTCCTGATCATGGTAAAGGGAATCCCCAGAGTGTGGGAGACGGCACAGGCGGCCAGAGCGTTGAGAATATTATGGTCTCCCGAGACTGAGAGTTCCATGTCGTCAATGTGGACACCATTGTGGGCAATGGAGAAACTGGTCCCGCCGCCGTGTTTGTGCTTCACGTCGAAGGCTCCCCAGGTCCATCCCATCCCCCATCCATAGGTTACCGCTTCCCTTGGAAGGGGCCCTGCCGCCATGATTTTCCCTAACCCCGCGTCCTCTCCGCAGAGCACGAGAAGGCCTCCGTCCTTGGGGTTCGATGTAAATCGGCTGAACGCCTCGAGAACGCTTTCGAAGGTAGGGTAATGATTGACATGATCCCAGTCGGCATTTGTGACTACCGCAATGTTGGGATGGAATTTCTCGAAGGAACCGTCGCTCTCGTCGAGTTCTGCAACCATGTAGGGACCGTCTCCGAGTTTCGCGTTTACTCCGATGTCGCAGAGCTCGCCGCCAATGGCGAGAGTCGGATGAAGCCCGGCTTGTTCCAGGATGAGGGCTATCATGGAAGACGTTGTCGTTTTGCCGTGGGTTCCTGCAACCCCTATGCCGAACCGGGAGTCGAAAATCCAGCTGAGGACCTCTCCCCTTTTGGCGACGGCGATTCCTCGCTCCCTGGCTGCGGTTATTTCCTCGTTCTCCTCGGGGATCGCGCTGCTGTAGACGAGAAGCTCGGGAAGGAATTTATCCATGTGGGCCTTTCCATGCCCGAGAACAACCGCGATTTCTTCTTTAAGAACCTTGTCGACATAGGTGGTGTGGCTCATGTCACAGCCGCTTACCTCGTAGCCAAGTTCGGCGAGAAGAAGAGCAAGTCCGCTCATCCCTGCGCCACCGATGCCCATAAGATGAATCCGGCGTATACCCTTCAAGCTTGCAATGTAATTATCCAAAATTCGTAATCTCCCTTCCAATACTGGACGAGATCAGCCGCCATAAACGTTCAGACTCATCTCCCTCCGAAAATTCTTTCCTGACGTTTTGTGCCTTTCGAAGGACGCGCAGTATCTTCTCTTTCAAGAATTCCAGAGGTTCGTCTTCTCTCCAGATTTCTCCGGAGGCAATCCTTTCAAAACATTCGGCATTTTTTTCCTGGTGGTTATCTGCAGCCTGTTTCCAGGGAACAACGACTGTGGGAATTCCCCAAAGCATCAGCTCGGAAAGCGTCGATGCCCCTCCCCGAGCTACGGCTCCGTCAATAACGGAAAAAAAGTCGGTCATATCCCACTGCTTCTCAACGAAAAGCACATTCTCCGGGCGATCCCCGGAAAAAAGACCGGCTTGAACTTGCTGCGATGCACCCAGGAAAAGAAAAGTACATTTTTGCAAAACCTCATCTCTTATCACATAACCCAATAATTGTATCAGCCGTTCGCTCATAAGTGAACCGCCCAGGACACCGATTATTGGTTTTTGGGGAAAGGCTCTTCCTGTTCCGAGTCGGGGCCAGGCTTCTCCGGGATCCCGCGGAGAAAAAGACCGTACAGGCACTCCGGTAGGAGTATATGTTCCTTCAGCGAAGGGAAGACACTCACCCCATCCCGAGGCGATTTTTTTCTTCAGCCGGAAAGCGAGGCGGGTCACTTTTCCCGCCACGGCATTCTGTTCATGAACGATAAGGGGGATACCTCCAAGATGGCATGAAAGAAGCGGTACAAAGGAGACGTAGCCGCCGAAAAGAAGACAGCAATCGCATTCCTCCTTTCGTAAAAAATCTCTGAAGACAAAGAATGATGAAAGGGTTTCCTTCCACCTGAGAATCCTGGAACCAATGCCCGCCGCGCCGAACGGAGAACCCGAAAGGGGGAGGCACAGGGGAACAATCCCCTTGGAAGCGTAAATTTCTTTTTCCAGGGGCCTGGAGCCGCAGACGAAGGAAAGGGTAACATCTGTGCCGGAGGCCAGGAGCCATTCCGCAAAGGCAAGAGCTGGGAAGATGTGCCCCCCCGTTCCTCCGGCGACAAGGCATAATTTCGTCATGACAGGGACACCTCCCTGCAGACTCTCATCAGGATGCCTATTTTCACCCACATAAAGAGCAGGGAGCTGCCTCCGTAGCTTATGAAAGGAAGAGGAATGCCTGTAAGAGGCATGAGCTTGAGCACACCTCCGAGATTGATGAACAGGGGAATAAGCACCGAAACCGTAAGGGCCCAGATAAGGGTGGCCCGGAAACCTTCAGCGTTCTTGTAGGCTGAACAGGCGCGTATTGTCCACATAAGGAAGAAAAAAAGGATAAAAAAGGTGCCGATAAAGCCGAACTCCTCTCCCACGGTTGCGAAGATGTAGTCTGTGTGGGCGGCGGGGAGGTAATTCAGTTTCTGAAGCCCCTTTCCCACTCCTACGCCGAAGAGACCCCCGTTGGAAAAGGCTACGAGACCCTGGATAACCTGGAAACCGCTGTCCATGGGCTGTTCCCAGGGATCGAGAAAGGCAATATATCTCCTGAGACGGTATCCCTCCCTGATGATGAACATGAAGAAAAAAGGAAATCCCGCTGCACCGGCGATAAATGGCCAGCTCCATCCTCTGCACTGGACATGAATTGCCATGGAAAGGGCAAAAATAAGGATGGTTCCGCCGATATTCGGCTGGAAAAGAAGGGGGACCACCGAAAGGAAGAGAACCGGAACCGTTATGGAAATGAACGCCGACAGTCCCCTTTTTCCCGACGAGTTCAGGAGCCTCGAAAGATGCACGGCAATGGCCAGGTTCAGGAATTCGATCGGCTGGAACCGGAGCCCGGCAAAACCTATCCACCGCCTCGCCCCACCCGCCTTGATGCCTATCCCGGGGATAAGGGTGAGAACGAGAAGGAAAAGAGAAAAAAGCCAGATGGCACCGCTGTATTTTTTCCAAAAAGACAAGGGAATCATGTACATCACCATCATGCCAGCGATACCGACAAACAGCCATTCAACCTGCTTCATCCCGAGGGTGAAGGGAGATCCGTACTCCTCCAGGGACGTGTGGGATGTCAGGGAAAAAATCATCAGGATCCCGAAAATGGCGAGTAACAGAGGGATGATCCAGAGGAAAGGATCCACCTGGGGGCGCCGTGCGCTGGATTCACTCAGGAGGACTGTCTCTTCCCTCATAGCCGTTTCTCCAGGGAGAGGACGATGCTCTTGAAGTGTTCTCCCCTTTTCTTGTAGTTCGGGTACATGTCCCAGCTGGTGCATGCGGGAGACAGAAGAACCACGCCTTTCCCCGACAGGGCGGAAACGGCCTTTTTCACGGCATCTTCCATTCCTTCCGCTTCAAAAATTCGGTCATATCCGGCCTGCCGGAGAGCATCCGCTATTTTCCCCCGCTCCTCCCCCATTACCACCGCCGCGGCCGCTTCTTTTCGTACCGTTTCTGCCAGGGGGGCATAATCTTCGCCTTTTCCCTGCCCTCCCAGGATGATTGCCTTCGGCCCCTCAATGGAGGTCAGAGCGGTACACGTGGAGGCTACATTTGTTCCCTTGGAGTCGTCAATGAAGAGAAGACCGCCGATGTGGGCGACCTTTTCGCACCTGTGGGGCAGCCCGCCGAATCCCGAGAAAAGGTCAGGTATGCCGTTCTCTCCGAGGAGATGAAGAACACCCGCCGCCATGGAACCATTTTCGATGTTGTGCTTTCCGATGAGGGGAAGATCATCAAACCCGAAAAGCTTCTCTTCGTTCTTCCCGGTTCGGAAATACACGGACCTGCTGTTTTCGTCGGCAAGGATCGCCTTTTCGCACCGGTCGGGAAATTCCCCTTTCCACGAGAAACATACGATGCGTTCGTCGGAGGATGCGACGCCGAGCGCAGCCCGGTCCCTTTCCTGGACAATCACCATGCCGGACCCTCCCTGGGTGGTGATGATCCTTGCCTTTGCCCGTACATACTCCTCGTAGCTTCCGTGCCAGTCGATGTGATCCGGAGCCAGGTTGGTCACGACAGCCACACAGCAGGACAGGCAGGAATTCCAGTAGAGCTGGAAACTGCTCAGCTCCACCACGATATAATCCCACTCTTTGAAAGCTGAGTCAGCAAGGGAGGTGCCGATGTTTCCTGCGATGGAAACAGCAAACCCTTTTCGGGAGAGCATATGGCCAAGAAGGGCCGTGGTTGTGCTTTTCCCGTTGCTTCCCGTTACGCCTATCACTTTCCCCCGAAGGAACGGGGCAATAAAGTCGAGTTCCCCCGTTACCGGTATCCCCTTTTTCCTGGCTTCGATAATCACGGGAGCAGAAGGAGATATGCCCGAACCTGCTACAACCAGGTCGGCGTCGCATGCACGGTCTGAATGACCGTCCTCCTCCCAAGCAACGCCTTTTTTCCTGAAGAGATTCCGCGCATCTTCATCCAGGTGTTTCCTCTCCGTCACGAAAACAGACGCACCCAGCCCGGCGGCAAGAGATGCCAGACCTTTGCCGCTGACTCCGGATCCTATGATGGTGATTTTTTTCCCCTGAAGATCATGTGCAGGTTCCATGGCAATACACCTCTAAAGACCTGGGAATGTCAGTTCCCGAAATATGACGAAAGAAGGACCGCCGTGATGGCCAGCCCGGCTCCGTGAACCAGCCAGAACCTTGTGACGATATGGTTTTCTCTCCAGCCCAGCAGTTCGAAATGGTGGTGTATGGGGCTCATGAGAAATATCTTTTTTTTGAATCCGTAAATTGCCGTCAGCTGCGCGGAAACCGAGAGAATCTCAAGCCCGTAGACAAATCCGAGGGGAATGAGGGCGATCAGGCAGTCGCCGTGTATCGCCGTGCTGACGATAAGGCCGGCGATGAAGTGGGATCCTACGTCACCCATGAAAACTTTCGCAGGATAGGCATTGTGCCAGAGGAAAGCAGCGCAGACGGCGAGGCCGGCGACGGCGCCGTAAAATGCGGACCCCCGCAGAGGGAGCCAGAGAATGGCCCCTGCCATGGAGATGACGCATGTCCCGGCTGCAAGGCCGTCAAGGCCGTCGGTCACATTGACCGCATTGAGCATCCCTATTGCAAGAAAGGTTGCAATGGGAACGGCAAGCCGGGGAGAAAGAACGATCCCTGGCCAGAGGCTTATTCCCCTTGAAAGGGAAATCCACATTACCCAGGGAAGGACGATGAGAATTTGGACACCGAGCTTGTACAGGCTCGGAAACCCTTCACTGGACTTTTTGCTGAATTTAATCCAGTCATCTGCAAATCCCACCGCAGCGGAAAGGAAAGGGAAAAACCAGAAAAAAGCCAGTTCTCCCGGAACAGCATCTGAAAACCATCCGGCCAGGGGAATGGACGCAAGAGCCGCAGCGATGAATACGAGCCCTCCCATGGAAGGGGTTGACGACTTGGTTTCCATGTGGCTTTTGACGCCATACACCTTTTGGGCGAGAGTAACCTGCCGGCGGTTCAGGCCGCTGATCCACCTGGACTGAAGGAAAATTTCGAGAATGATGACCACTGAAAAGATAAAAACAAACTTCATGATGAAGCCTCCCGGCAGAGGATTTCCACAAGCCGGTCGAGCCGGTTGCCATGGGATCCCTTGATTACGATGGCGTCTCCTTCTCCCAGTTCGTTCCCGAGACAGTCTCCCAGCTTTTGAAGGCTGTCGCTCCAAAGGACAAGGTGTGTTTCATCCGGTCCGGTAAAAGAGGCTATCCTTTCCCATGTTTTCCCTACAAGCCAGACGGTATCGAAAGAACGGAGAAGAGGCAGCAGATCCCGGTGGAAATCATCGCTTCTCTCCCCGAGCTCAAGCATTTCGCCGACGACCGCAAATTTCCGGTGTTTTTCGATGCCGGCAGTTGCCCTCAAGACCGACGCCATGGAAGCCGGATTTGCATTGTAGGAATCGTCGATGAGGCAGGCGCCTGAACCGAGGATTCTGATGCGTCCCCTGCCTTCGAGGGAATGAGCCTCCCTGAGAGCCGCAACGGCTTTTTCTCCGGGAACACCGAGCCGGGTGCTTATCCCGGCGGCAAATGCCAGGGGATAGGCCGCATGTTTCCCGAAAGCCCTGGCTTTTACGTGAAGGACATCCCCGGGGATCGCAAGGGAAAAAGACAGTTCGGGAACCCCTCCTTCGATGGTGAAAATCGGGGCGAGAATGCGATAATCACACTCCTCCATTCCTGCGGAGAGCCTGGCAATTTCTGCCGGAAGCCGCGAGGCAGCCCCTGCCAGAAGAGGATTGTCCCCGTTGTAGAAAAAGGACTTGAGAGCCGGGGATCCGGCGATCTCCATCTTTGCCTCGAGCACTCCCTCCACAGAACCGAAACCCTCAAGGTGGGCCGGAGCCACTTCCGTGATCACGGAAGTGGTCGGAGGGAAGAACCGGGCCATTTCCGCTATTTCACCGGGGTGGTTGGTGCCCATTTCGAGCACGAGGACCTCGGCATCTTCCGGAAGAGAAAGAATGGTCATGGAACACCCGATGAGGGTGTTATAACTGTGTTCCGCTGAATGGACCCTGAAAGAGGTCTTCAGGCACCTGACAAGATAGTCCCTCGTGGTTGTTTTGCCTACGCTTCCGGTAATTGCTATGATGTGCAGCTTTTTCCCATGAAGGGCAAGCCGTTTTTTCGCCATGGCGGGAAGGGCTTTGTACGTGTCGCTGACCTTCAGCGAAGCGGTAGAGAAAGGGATATTCCCGTCATCTTCGCAGATGATCAGGGATGCTCCGTGGGCAATTGCATCGGGTATGAATGCGTGTCCATCGGTGTTTTCTCCCCGGAATGCCACGAAGGCGTCTCCTTTCCGGACCAGCCTGCTGTCGGCGAGGAACCTTCCGGAGAAAACCCCGTCGGGGCCCCGTAGTTCGGAACCTGCGAGTTCAGCGATAAAAGAAAAAGTGTTCATTTCCATGTCAAGCCTCTTTCCTGCACCCAGTCAAGGACAGTTTCCTTGTCTGAATAGGGAATTGTCTGATTTCCGATGACAAGATATTTCTCCGGTCCCTTCCCTGTTACTGCAACGACGTCTCCTGCCCGAGCCCCGTCAAGGGCTCGTCTGATTGCCGCCTTCCGGTCGAGAATTATTTCCGTATCCGGTTCCTTTTCGGAAGCACGAATGCCGTCGTAAATCTGGTCCGCGATTTTACCCGGGTCCTCGCTCCTCGGGTTGTCCATGGTGACGACGATCCTGTCGCAGTACCGGGCGGCGGTCATGCCGAGGGAATAACGGTTCGGCTGGAAACGCTCCCCCCCATGCCCGAAAACGGCGCACAGCTTTCCGGCGCACATGTTTCGAAGTTCGGAAAGAACATTTCCCAGGGCTGTAGGGGTATGGGCGAAGTCAATGATCACGCAAACCCCGCTGGAAAGATAATACCGCTCCAGTCTTCCCGGGACCTGGGGCATGGTTTTGAGCGCTGCGGCCAACTTTTCGGGGTTATCCACAAAAGAATGAAGAAGAGCAATCGAACCCAGAGCATTATACACATTGAACCGTCCCGGAAGAGGAAGAAAAAATCTCAGTTCTTCCTGTTTTCCCGGCAGGCGAACCGAAAATTCGTTTCCTGAAGGCGCTGCGGAAAGAATGGTGCCCCTGACGTCTTTCGAGCTGTTTCCCCCGAGCCCGAAAGGAATGAGGTTTCCTGGAAAAACGGAAAGCAGTCTTCTCCCGTGGAGATCATCCATGTTGGAAGCTCCGTGCCAGCCCTCTTTCATATAATCGAAAAAAAGGCGAATTTTTGCCTGAAAATACTCTTCAAGCGTTTTATGATAATCCAGATGTTCCTCGCTGAGATTCGTGAAGACGGCACCGTCGAAGGCGCAGCCTTCGAGTCTTCCGAGGGAAAGACCGTGGGATGACGCTTCCATGACGCATGCTCCGCATCCGTTCTTCACCATGGACGCCAGGGATCGCTGAATTTCATAGCTTTCCGGTGTGGTTCTTCCTGCATCTCGTTCTGCAGCTCCATCATTGTAGACAATGGTTCCGAAAAGACCGGTCCTTATACCCAGGGACTGAAGGATATGCCGTATCATCCAGGTAGTGGTGCTCTTTCCGTTGGTTCCGGTGACAGCGAACATTTTCATCTTTGAGGAGGGGCAGCCGTACACGATAGAGGCAAGTCTGCCCATATCCCTTCGCACATCGGTCGTCAGCAGCTGGGGAACAGAGAGAGGAATTTCCCTGTCGGTCAGAAGGACGCAGGCCCCCTTTTCCACAGCAGCAGCTGCAAAATCCAGCCCGTCCTTTTTTTCTCCCCTGACACAGCAGAATACTGATCCGGGAACGGCTTCCCTGCTGTCTCCCGTGACCTGTTCCAAAAAAGGCGGATTTGACGGAAGATTCCGGACAACCGGTGAGGAACCGTGTTTTTTTTCAAATTCATCCAGTACCGCTGTCAAGAACGGCATATGGCTATCCTCCCCATCCGCTGTCGGCAAAAAGGCCGGACTGGAACATGTCCTCCACTATCCGGCGGAATACCGGGGCTGCAACATCGCCGCCGTAGTATTTCCCCTTCGATGGTTCCCCGATGACCACGAGCATGACATAGTCAGGTTTTTCGGCAGGCCAGAAGCCGGCAAAAGACGAAACCCATTTCCCTTTTTTGTACTCTCCTTTTTCTGCCACCTGGGCTGTGCCCGTTTTTCCCGCGATGGAGACATAGGGAAGCCCTGCCGTCTTTCCCGTCCCGCTTTTCACTGATTCTTTCATGACGGACGAAAGCCATGACGCGGTTTTCGGCGAAAGCACTTCCCGAACAAGCGTTCGTTCGCCTTTATAGATCATCCGGCCTGACGAATCGCGGACTTCAGAAACAATGTATGGCCGAAGAAGAAATCCGCCGTTGGCTATCGCTGCCATGGCATTGGCCAGGTGAAGGGGGGTGACCGCAAGTCCCTGGCCGATAGAGATATTCGAAGGAACGACCCCCCTCCATTGTTCCGGCGTGGCGAGAAGCCCGTCTTCCACGCCGTTCAGTTCGATCCCCAAGGGCTTGCTGAATCCCCACTCCCGGACCCCGTTGTACATGTCGAACGGCTTGACCCGCATGCCGATTTGAGCCATGCCCGTGTTAGACGACTTTATGAGAATCTCCGGAACGGAGAGCCTTCCATAACTTCTGTTGCTTGCTTCGGAAATGTGCCCGTCCGCAACCTTTATTCTGTAAGGGCAGTTAAATGTTTCGGAACCTCCGACACATCCTTTTTCCATGGCTATACCCAGGACGATGGGTTTGAATGTTGATCCGGGTTCGTATGTGCGCCCGGTAGAATTGTTCGTAATTCTCTTCAGGTATGTAAGGTTTTCTCTCACGTTCGGGTCGAAGGACGGCCAGCTTGCCATAGAAACGATGGCCCCGGTTTCCGGGTCAATGCACACAATGCTGCCCCACTTGGCCCCGTGTTCGGCAACGCCTTCTTCCAGCCGCTTTTCTACGATGAACTGGATTCTCGAATCAACCGTAAGCCTGACCGATCCCGGTCCGAAAGAGAGTCCTTCATTTGATTGGCGGCTGATATCCAGGGTCCTCCCCGATGACCCCTTGGCCAGGACCTTTATTCCAGGAGGGGAGAAAAGAATTTTATCCCACACCAGTTCAATTCCTGCAAGTCCTTTGTCGTCCACATCGCAGAAACCCAGAACATGAGAGAGAAGGGACTTGTTGGGGTAAAGGCGCTTCTTTTCACTGATTTCATAAATACCCTTGAGATTCAGGCTGCGGATTTTCTCCGCCGTTCCTCTGTCGACTTTTCGGGCAAGCCAGAAGAATCGTCCGGGTATTTGGGCTGAAATGGCTGCGATGATACTTTCAGGAAGAATGCCCTGAAGCTTCGGCCCATCTGAGGGATTCCAGAAAGCGGGGTCAAGAAAGAAACTGGAAGAAGGAACTGAAAGGGCAAGGGCATTTCCGTCGGCATCATATATGAAACCCCTGTTGGTGCTTACCGGAACACGGCTCCAGTATTGCCGCCGTGACTGCTTCTCCACGCGGGGATCAGGAAAAAGCTGGAGAGATGCCACTCTCCAGAAAAGAACGGCAAAAAACAGAAAGACAAGAAACCAAGGGGAACCCCCAAAGCGTTTTAACATGCCAAGTCCCTCCGAGGGATGTCACAAGGTGATCATTCTCCTGCCATCGCTTTTTCCAGAAAGAAATAGAACCAGCCTTTCGGTTCTTTCTGTGCGGGCTCTCCTCCGCTGTTTCCGCCCGGACCGGAATCTGCAAGAAGGGGACCATCCAGGCGCAGAGTCCTGACATTGGAAGCATAGGTCATGCCGAGCTCACTTTTGGAATAGCCGTACACTCTCCCGGGAGAAAGAAGAGCCGACAGGCTTTGTTTGAGAGATATCTGCTGCGCCTGAAAGGATTCGATCTGGGAATTAATGTTGTTGAGCCTGTATTCCAGACGAAAACTGTACAGTCGAAGCACTCCGAGTCCCATGAACGATCCGAAAACGACAAGGGCCGAAAAAATAAGATAAGGACAAATTTTTCTCAGGGTAAAAACCGCCTTTGTCTGACCATCTCTCTGGCTCAGCATTTTGTTTTTGTCTCCTTCCCCGGCTCGGTGATGACGAAAAGCCGCAGTTTCGCGCTTCTGGCCTTGTAATTTCTTTCAATTTCCCCGTCAGAAGGAATAACAGGACGCTTCGTCGCGATGGTTCCTCTGTTGTCTTTTTGCATTTCTCTAAAAAAATGTTTCACGATGCGGTCTTCAAGAGAATGATAGCTTACTACAGCTATGGAAGCGCCGGGACTGGCCAGTTCAAAAGCTCCAGACAGGCCCCGTTCCAAGGCATCAAGTTCGTTATTGACTGCAATCCTAAGCGCCTGGAATACCTTACGTGCGGGATGTCCGCCCATTTTTCTCTGGACGGGAGCCGGAAGGGTTTCCCGGATAACCGCCACAAGGTTCCCGGTGGTTTCAATCTTCCCGGTGGTTTCCCTGTGACGAAGTATTCCTCGGGCAATTTGCCTGGAATAGCGCTCCTCGCCGTACTTCCAGAAAATCTCGGAGAGTTCTTTTTCCGTCCAATTGTTCACAAGATATTCGGCCGTCAGATCGGAACGCCTGTTCATCCTCATATCGAGCGGTCCGTCCGCCTGGAAAGAAAAACCCCGGTGCCCCTCCGTGATCTGGAGGTTGGACACTCCGAGATCGAAAAAAATAGCGTCAAAAGGACCGGCATATCCAGCCAGGTCAACCGCTTCAGCAAAGTTTCCGTGGATCGGATGGAACCTGTTCCCGAAAGCGTCGAGCCTGTCTGAGGCTATCCGTATGGCCTCCTCGTCCTGGTCGAGTCCCCACACGCGAACTCCGGGAAACGCCTGGAGGACAGCCTCTGAATATCCTCCGAGGCCGAGAGTGCAATCAAGTACCTTACCGATTTTCGGGCGGGACTGCAAAAAAGACAGGATTTCAGTTATGAGAACGGGGATGTGTTCCGTCAAAATCCTTCAACTCCCTCGGCTATTTCGGACAGTTCCCCGACCATCTCTTCCCGGTATTCATACCACCTGTCCCGGTCCCAAAGCTCAACATGGTCGTTTACTCCGACAAAAACAACATCCTGAGAAAGATCACCGTGCTGTCGAAGAACAGGAGGAAGGAGAATCCTTCCTGCCGAGTCAACGGGCAGTTCATGAGCACTAGCGAGCATCACCCTGAGGAGCCCTCGGGTTTTGCTTTTTGAAAAGGGGAGATCCTGGAGCTTGGTCATGACATTTTCCCACCGGGAGCGGGAATAGAGAGAAACGCACCTGTCGATGCCGATGGTGGAAAAAACACAGTCTCCAAGCTCTTCCCTGAACTTCGAGGGAAGAACGATCCGCGCCTTGGAGTCAATTTTGTGTTCATAGGTCCCCACCAACATGGGAATCCCTCCCACTTTACGACATTTTCCCCCACTTGCCCCCACCCTACCACTCTCGCAAAAAAATAAATAGGCCTTTAGGCTCTCAAAAAAACATTAAAAATGAGCCAAAAGACCTATTTAATTCGGGAAAATGGGAGCATTCAATAAGCCGGGTTCTGTCTCATGGTGACCATTTATCTGAAGACCGCCTCGCGACGGTCTTTACGCGACCGTACCCGGGGGTCGGCGGGCAGCGTCTTCCCCCCCTATTCAGTCTTGCTCCGGACGGGGTTTGCCTGGCGTGAAAATCGCTTTTCACCCGGTGGGCTCTTACTCCACCTTTTCACCCTTACCCTCAGGGGGCGGTTTGTTTCTGTGGCACTTTCCTTTGGTTTGCACCAACTGGGGGTTACCCAGCATCCTGCCCTATGGAGCCCGGACTTTCCTCTCCCAAAAGGAGCGGTCACCTAGAATACTCCCGAGAAAATTATACCACCGCAAATGACGGAGGTGTATATCTTCCGGGATGTTTCGTATAAAATACCCCTATACCATTTTTCACCCTCTAAAAGGAGAAGAGACTCCCCCAATGATCGAAAAAACAAGCTATGATTCACCTGAATACGATATTTTCAAGGCGAACGTCAAAAAACTCACAGGACTCGACCTGAACTCCTATAAAAATCAGATCCATAGAAGAGTCCACATGCTGATGCAGCGCTGGAACATTGCCGAATACGACCTGTATTTCAAGACGATCAGGGAGAATGACCAAAAACTGAGAGAATTTCTCGATTACCTCACGATCAACGTCTCCGAATTTTTCCGCAATCCTGCGAAGTGGACGGAGCTTCGGGAGACGATCATCCCCCGGCTGATACAGTCCCGTGGCAAAAAGCAGCTGAAAATATGGAGTGCCGGGTGCGCCACCGGCGAAGAACCCTACTCTCTCGCCATACTCTCTCTCGAGGCAAGACTCTCCCCCCAGTCACCGGTGCTCGCAAGCGACTTTGATCAGGGCGCACTATCCATCGCGAAAAAAGGCACCTATCTCAAGCGACAGATACTCAACGTTCCCCAGGACCTTATCTCAAGATATTTCACCACCCGGGACGGTGGAGAAACCTATTCGGTGACGCAGGAGGTAAAGGGGAGGGTCAGCTTCCAGAGGCTGAATCTCATAGAGGACAGTTTTGCCGACGATTTTGACCTTATCCTCTGCAGAAACGTGGTCATTTATTTTTCCGCTGAGACAAAGACTGCTCTTTATCACAAATTTTTCAGGGCTCTCAGACCGGGGGGATTTCTTCTCGTGGGGTCAACTGAACAGATTTTCGAGTACAGGAAGATCGGTTTCGAATCGGCAGGGGCGTTCCTTTACCAGAAGCCGGCTTGAGAAAAAAAGTTGGAGGAGGGCCTTTTCGGGTCCTCCTCCAACTTTTCCGGTCAGTGAGAGCGAACGATTTCCTTGATTTTCATCAACCGGCTCAAAGTTGACCGTTCCTGTTCGTCGAGCTTCATCGCAATGTACCGGATCGTTTCCACGAAACTCGGTATCAGGACGTGTTCCAGGGCATTTACCCTCCGGCGGGTCTTTTCAATTTCCAAAGCCATGAGGTTGATCGCCTTCTCCTTTGCCGCCAGGGCTATCAGCCGCGGAATAAGAGCGGCGAACCGCTCCAGTGCAACATCGAGGCTGCCGAGAGACGTAGCGAGACCGTAATTGACAGGAGTTCCTCCCTGCTCCACAGTATAAACGGGAACAAGCACGCTCATGACATTTTGCCAGCTAACCTGAAGATTGCATTTGGCTCCGGAGATCATCAAGGCCTGTTCCAGCATGGCAGGCAGGGTCTGGGCACGGGCAAGGAGGAAGCTCTTGTAGCACTCTGCAAGCTCGCCTTCAAGTTCCTCCCGGAGAACTTTTCCCTCCCGGGCCCGCTCAAGAAACGCCTTGATAAGGGCATCCTGCTTGTCTTTGAGAAGTTTGTGACCCCGTTTTGCCACGACAAGGCGTTTTTTCAGCCTTGAAAGCTCCATCCTGTTGGGGTTTACATTCAATCGGGCCATGACACGGCTCCTTTACACTTTTTCAGGGACTGTTTTGGCCCTTTCCCCGTTTTTCAGCCTCGGCGAGAGGTATTTCTCGATGTAGGCATCCCGTATACGCTTCAGTTCCTTCACCGGGATGGCTGTAAGGAGATCCCAGCCGAGTTCAAGGGTTTCCTCGTAGGTCCTGTTCTGGTATTCCCCCTGGCGAACGTACTGGTCTTCAAACATATCGGCGAACTTCGCGAAGGCCTTGTCCTCTTCGGATAGAGCTCCTTCCCCGAGAATGACCGCGAGTTCTTTCGCTTCATTGCCCCTGGCGTAGGCGGCAAAGAGCTGGTTCATAAGGTCGGCGTGATCTTCCCTTGTCTTGCCCTTTCCTATTCCCTTGTCTTTGAGCCTGGAAAGGGACGGCATGACGTCTACGGGAGGATATATGCCTTTCCTGTGAAGCGTCCGGCTCAGGATGATCTGTCCCTCGGTGATGTACCCGGTAAGGTCCGGGATGGGATGCGTCTTGTCATCCTCAGGCATGGTGAGGATGGGAATCTGGGTAATCGAGCCTTTCTTTCCCTTGAGCCTACCCGCCCGTTCGTACATGGTGGCGAGGTCGGTGTAGAGGTATCCCGGGTAGCCCCTCCGGCCTGGGACTTCCTTCCGTGCGGCGGAGATTTCCCGAAGGGCTTCGCAGTAGTTGGTGAGGTCCGTCAGGATAACCACGACGTGCATATCATGCTCGAACGCCAGATATTCTGCAGCGGTGAGCGCTATACGGGGGGTCGTTATCCGTTCGATTGCCGGGTCATCTGCAAGATTGACGAACATGACCGTTCGCTGGATGGCACCGGTTTTACGGAAGTCTTCCATGAAAAAGAATGCTTCTTCGAAGGTGATTCCCATGGCGGCGAAAACGACAGCAAAATTTTCGTGGCCGCTTATGACAGTCGCCTGCCTGGCAATCTGGGCAGCCATCCTGTTGTGGGGCAGACCACTTCCCGAGAAGATGGGAAGTTTCTGGCCCCGGACCATGGGGTTCATTCCGTCGATGGTGGAAATGCCCGTCTGGATGAACTCGGAGGGAAAATCCCTGGAGAAGGGGTTCATGGGCATTCCATTGATGTCGAGCTTCTTCTCGGCAAGGATGGGCGCTCCGTCGTCTATGGGCTCTCCACGGCCGTTGAATACGCGACCGAGTATGTCCAGGCTGACGGGAAGAGTGAGCACCTTTCCAAGGAAGAGGAGCTTCGTGTTCTTGATGTCTATGCCGTTGGTTCCTTCGAAGACCTGGACGAGCGCCTTGTCGGTCGTGATTTCCAGAACCCTGCCCCGTCTGCGTTCTCCGGAGGCCAGCTCAATTTCGACAAGTTCGTCGTACCGTACGTTCTGTGTTTTTTCCACCACGAGAAGGGGACCGGAAAGCTCGCTAATGGTCCCATATTCCTTAGGCAGCATCGCTTTCACCTCCCACGGGGATGACGTCGTTTATTTCCTTCCGTATTGTCTCTTCCAGTTCGTCTATCTTGCCGATGTCCTTCTCCTCAAGATACCGCATTCTGGCGATGGATTCCCGGACCGGAAGGTTGAAGATCTCGTTCATGGATGCTCCCTTTTTCAGGGCTTCCATTCCCTGATGGTGGAAGTTGATGATCGTCTTGAGCATCTTGAACTGCTTTTCCATGGAGGCATAGGTGTCGACCTCATGGAATGCGTTCTGGTGAAGGAAGTCCTCTCTCAGGGATTTCGCGGTTTCGAGGAGCATGCGCTCTTCTTTGGACAGGGTATCGATGCCGACAAGACGCACGATTTCCCGAAGATTGTCCTCTTCCTCGAGAAGGGTCATTCCCTCTATGCGGAGGCTGCTCCACTCGTCGTCAAACTTGGCATCCCAGTATTCATCAAGTTTATCAGTGTAGAGAGAATAGCTCAGCAGCCAGTTGATCGCCGGGAAGTGCCTCTGGTAGGCCAGGTTCGCATCAAGGCCCCAGAAGACCTTGGTAACCCGGAGGGTATTCTGGCTCACAGGCTCAGAAAGGTCGCCCCCCGGAGGGGAGACAGCGCCGATGGCCGTGACGGATCCTTCCCTTCCCTCGCTTCCGAGCACCACGGCCCGCCCCGCTCTTTCATAAAAGGATGCGAGCCTTGTTCCAAGGTAAGCGGGGTATCCTTCTTCGCCGGGCATTTCTTCGAGACGGCCTGACATTTCGCGGAGCGCTTCCGCCCACCTGCTGGTGGAATCAGCCATAAGCGCAACGGAGTATCCCATGTCCCTGTAGTATTCCGCCATGGTGATAGCCGTGTAGATGCTGGCTTCCCTTGCGGCCACGGGCATGTTGGAAGTATTGGCGATGAGGACGGTCCGCTTCATGAGAGGCTGTCCGGATCTCGGATCTTCAAGCTCGGGAAACTCGAGAAGCACGTCGGTCATTTCGTTTCCCCGTTCCCCGCAACCCACGTAGACAACTATCTCTGCCTCCGCCCACTTCGCGAGCTGGTGCTGGATAACAGTCTTTCCCGATCCGAAGGGGCCGGGTACGCAAGCGGTTCCTCCCATGGCGATGGGGAAGAATGAATCCACTACCCTTTGTCCTGTTGTCAGCGGAATGACTGGAGGAAGCCGCTTCGCCACGGGACGGGCTTTCCGAACCGGCCAGCGCTGGAGCATAGCAATGTTATTCTTTTCTCCGTCCTTCTCCAGTACAGCTATGGTCTCTTCAACAGTGAAGCTGCCTTCCTTTATTTTTGTGACTTTGCCCGAAACGCCGACGGGCACCATTACCCTATGTTCGACGAGGATGGTCTCCTGCACGACGCCGAGAACATCACCCTCGGTCACGAAGTCGCCTTCCTTCACCTTCGGTGTGAACTGCCACTTTTTGTTTCGGTCGACGGCAGGAACGTCAATTCCTCTCGAAATGAAATGGCTTTTTGCCACTTCCTCGATGATGTTCAGCGGACGCTGGACTCCGTCGTAAAACTGTTCCATCAGGCCGGGGGCGAGTTCGACGCTCAGCGGTGCGCCCGTACCGACTACAGGCTCTCCGGGCATGAGACCGGATGTTTCCTCGTAGGCCTGGATGGAGGCCGTGTCTCCCTTCAGTTCGATTATTTCTCCAACGAGACCAATGTCGCCTATCCGAACCACGTCAAACATGCTGGCGCCGTACATACCCTTCGCCACCACAAGCGGTCCGGAAATCTTTTCTATGGTCCCCCGTATGGTTTTTTCAGTGGCCACAGTCTATCGCCTCCAGACGAACCGTATTCTGCATTATTTCACAGCAAAAATGTCCATACCGACCGCACGTTCCACGCTGCTCCGTATGGACTCGAGACCTATCCCCTGGCTCCCCTTGAGTCCAGGAATGGGGATGAAGCTTGTTTCGTAGTCATTGTTCAGGCCGGCTATAAACTGGGAAGATGCAACGTAACAACTTTCCTGAACGAAGACGACGGCATACTTTTTGCGAGCAAGCCCGAGGAGTGTTTCTTCCACAGCCGAGGGGGTGTTGTCCTTTATGATGAAGGGCCGTACGCCCACAGCCTGAAAGGGAAGAACCGTTTCGTATTCCCCGACTGCTGCCATGGAATTTCTTGCGTTTTTAACCGACATGACGGAACAGCCCCCTTGCCAGCGTCCTGTCCGTATCATTGGAAACGGAAACCAGCGCTATACGTATATTTTTAGCCTCCATTTCCTTCTTCCACAGAAAGGAAATGACGTTCTCCGGGGCGAAAGCCTTGTACCTGGAGCTTCCGACTATGGCAGCGATGTACTCGTCGAGTACCTTCTCCATCTCTACGACAAGAGAATTGAGATCGCTTGCGTCCTGAACGCGGGAAAAAGCCTTCGACACATCGGCGAAAGAAAGCATCCTGCCCCAGCTCTCCACCGGTTCGGCATAAAGAGAAAGAAGCTTTTCCCTGGAAACAAGCCCCCCGTCATGAAGAAAACCGGTTGCAGCACCAGTTTCCATATCCATTCTTTTCATTCTGAGAAGGTTCCGGACGTTCTCCGCGTCGATTTTACCTCTTACCCAGAGCATTGCTGTTTCAATGCCCGTTCCAGACGCTGTTTTTCTCATGGCGGTGAAAAGCCCTTCGTCAAGAAGCTTCTCCACTTCAAGAATGTCTTTCGTCTGCTCCCAAACCGAGAAACAGTGGGGAACGAGCAGATGAAGGCCGAAGGGAAGCATACGGAAGTCTTCACTTTCCATGGCCATGATAATGTCATCCGTGGGAATGTCTCCGAGCGGGGTCAGAAGGTCGAACCGCCTTTCTCCTCCTTCACGGACAAGGAGAGAGCTCTTTAAAAGAACTTTAACGTTGTGAAAATCATAAGGAAGACGGCAAAGCTGAACCAGAGCGGGATCCGGAACGAACTTCTCAACTTCTCCGTAAACATGGAGAAGTTCCGCTTCGATAGCCCTGTCAAAATCGCCGTTCCCCTTCATCTCCATCAGCCAGCTGGAATAGACCGTTTCACCGAGGACTTTCAGCGCCGAGTCGAGGTCTTCGCTTTCCAGAATACGCTGGAGAAGAGCCTCTTCAAGAAGGCGTCCGGACATTGCCCGGAGCCGTGCAACTGCATACCCGTACCGCTCTGCCGGAGCCATGGAGCATCACCTCCGACTAGGCTGAAAACAGCCGTTTGGCAACGTCTGCCTCAATATCGTCCCGAACCCAGCGGATGAGCATATCCCATGAGCAGTTCGTCTCGATTTTGCCCTTTTTCATTATGAATCCGCCTGAAATCGGGCGTTTCTCCTCATCGAGAACTAATTTTTTGCCGTGTTTTTCATTGAAACCGGCAAGCCATTCTTGGGTAATATGCTTCTCTTTGGCCGATATAACTACCGTTTCGTCCCCTGACTCCGTCGCTTTCAGAAGAAGACTCTCGACCAGGGAGAGATATTCCTCTCCGGGAAGATCTGAAAGCAGGGAAAGGGCCTGTGAAAATGAGTCCGAAATGGCCGTTTGTTTCACACCGAGCTCAATCTTCTTTACGTCGAGACCGGCCACTATCTCGCGCCTTCTAAGGATTTCCGGCTGTTCTTTGCGGAATCTTTCGCTGTATGATTCCTCTATTTTCCGGATTTCCCCGTCGGCATCACTGTTGATAGACTCCACCATGGAACGGGCTTCTTCGAGAATCTTTCCCGATTCCTCCTGCGCATCCGCTTCTATTTTTTTCTTGATTTCCGCCAAGGACATGGATTTAACCTCCTTGACAGGCTTAGAGCTTGATTCCGTTAAGGAGAATGATGCTCATCAGAAGAGAAAGAACGGCGTATGTTTCGACCATTGCAGGGAGAATGACGGCTTTCCCTGTTTCCTCAGGGCGTTTTGCGATCATCTGGATGCAGGCGGCCGAGGTTTTCCCCTGGGCGATTCCGGAAAAATATCCACCGAGGGCTATGGGAAGGCAGGCAAAGAAAATGCCGAGGCCCTGCCATACATTGACGGAAATTTCGTCTCCGCCGCCGAGGAGGCCGACTTTGAGGATCGCGAAGAAAGCGATAAGGAGTCCGTAAATTCCCTGTGTCCCCGGAAGAGCCTGAAGAAGGAGAACAAGGCCGAACTTCCCCGGATCTTCAGTCATGACACCGGCTCCCGATTCTCCGGCGATTCCGACCCCGATGGCAGATCCTGCTCCTGCCCACCCTGCGGCCATAGCTGCTCCAAGTATTGCCAATGCGATTCCAAGAAGATCCATAGTATTGACACGCTCCTTTCAAGCTATTGAAATTATTCGACAGTGTCTTTCTTTATGAATACGTAACTGGTGTTGTACGTCAGAGGAGCAAAAACTCTTCCTCCGCCGGTGTAGAACTTGCTGAAAAATTCTACGTACTGCAGCCTCAGGGAATGGACGAAGGCCCCGAGCACGTTCACCGCGATGCTGAAAATATGCCCCCCCACGATCAGAAGAAGAGCGAGAATCCAGCCGACAAACGGAACGCTCCCGGCAAGGCCGGCAAGCATGTTGATGATGACTCCGACTGCCGAAGTGGCGAGGCCCAGTGCGAGAAGCCTGCTGTAGCTGAGGACGTCGCCGAGGTACGAGGTGACTCCGTACAGGCTCAACACCCCCGAGATCGCTTTTGAGATGATTCCCGTCTTTTCCCTGCCCTGCGTGGCGATGAGAACGACCGCTCCTGCTATGGCGAGAGTCTTTGCGAGGGATGCCGTCTCAGCGGGCAAAAAGCCCCCGGCGGTTCCTCCCCAGAGAAGCAGGCCGACAAGAAAAACTATCCAGCCGCCTGTGTCCGCGAAGGCCCCCATGTAGTTTTTCTTGCGGAGTGCGTCGTAAAACGCAATCCCGAGGCCGAACATGAGCTGAACGATTCCGAGAGCCAGGGAAATGGCAAGATAGGTCATGGGGTTTTCCATGGGATTGAGGATGACCGGGGCATTTTTCAAAGGACGAAGGAAGGAAAAAATGCCGAAAGCATCCACAAGATCACCGAACCAGCTTCCTGTAAGCACCCCCACAACAACCGCAGAAATTCCCGAAAGAACAAAGAGTTTGAAAAACTCCCTGAAACCGGTGGGCATTCTCTTGAATTTCCTGAGGAACCAAGTGAAGAAACCGATCATGATCAGACCGTATCCGGCATCGCCGAGACACATCCCGAAGAAAATCAGGAAGAAGGGAGCGAGAAGCGGTGTGGGATCAATCTCTCCATATTTAGGAGCTCCGTAGAGCCGGGTGAGGTTTTCAAAGGGGAGACACCATGACGGGTTGACAATGTGGGACGGTACGGTGTCATCGGGGCCGGGTTCCGTGATAACGATCTCGATGGAAGAATCAAAGGAGGCAAGCGCCTTCTTCACAGCGGGAAGTTCGGATTCCGGTATCCATCCCCGGAGCATGACGACCTGGTCTGTTGCGTTTCCTGAGGCAAGGGCCGAATACCTGTCCCGAAGCACCGAATAATAATCGCTCAGGGCCCGGATTGTGGGTACCCATCGGGCTGCCGCATCGGCGACCTTCTTCAGTATTTCCTTTTCCTCCGCTGCAAGGAGAGTTCTTCTGTCGCCGATGTGGGCAAGCTCCTCGGAAACGCTCGAATGAAGCGCTGGTGGAATTTCCATTCGGTTGAACGAGTGCCGGGCGTTAATTTCTGTTACTTTGTGTGCAACGGCTCCGTCAAAAAAGAGAGCCACGATCCGGTCTTTTTCCTTTTCTCCGCCCGGAGCGACATAGATCTCTCCCAGGGAACCGAGAAGGGATTCCGCTCCCCGTTTCCATGGTTCAACCTGTTCAGCGGGCATGGTCCCGAGGAGTCCCTTGACGTATTCCGTACCGGAGGTGAGAAGTTCAAGCGGGTAAGGGAAATCCTTAAGGGAGAGAAGGAGTGATTCAGTTGAATCCAACTGTGTAGACTCGGAACGGATTTCCATAAGTCTCCGCTCGTGTCCCCGTATCTCTTCGGATAGGGATGGAAGATCAGTCCGGGAATCCAGTTCCCTGGCCTGCCGGAGTGAAAATTCCTCTTTCTCGCCCATAGCGCGGGCCATTCCGGAAACTGGGTCAAGGAAATGGGGTTCCAAAAAGCGCAGAAGAAACCGTGTCTCTCCAAGCAGAAAATCCACCCTGGAAAAATCCGGATGGACAATGACCGGTCTTTCCGACTCATTTTCCGAACTGAAGGGGATTACCTCGTACGATCCGGTATTTTGAAGGGCAGACAAAACCCCATCCACGTCGGATTTGTGGATGTAAAATTCGGCTTTTGCAATTTTAGCCACGGCCATATCGAGAAATCACCTCTTCCGCAATCCATTTCGCCGTGCTCGGAACTTCTTTTCCGAACTGCTGAGCGAGGTTTTCCGCGTTTTTTCTTCCCGTTTCAACAACTTTTTGTGCTTTTTCTTCAGCTTCTTTTTCAACGGAGGCAATTTTTTCCTTATACTGGCGGAAAGCCTTCTGCTTGGCTTCTTTCACCCTGCGTTCGGCCTCGGTCTTCGCTTCGTTGACCATGCGGGCAGCCCCGCTCTTCGCTTCCTTGATCGCTTCTCTGGAACGGGCCTCGACTTCCTTGATTTCCTCAGCCAAATTCACTGCCATACGTTCCACCTCCTTCCAAAAAAAGTTTGTTCCTTGGCTAATGTCTCAACATAAAAACATAAAGTATTTTATTACTACATAAAATTCATGTCAAACTTCACTATATATCCTGAGCATAGGGGAATTGTAGAAAATATTTGTTCTATTGGGCGGAACAAATATAGGGAAGCGATGGAAATAAAAATATGGAGCGGACAACGGGATTCGAACCCGCGACCCTTAGCTTGGGAAGCTAATGCTCTACCAGCTGAGCTATGTCCGCCCTTGTGTCAGACGAGGGATATTATATCCGCCCCGTTTTCTTTTGGCAATACTGAAGAAATCTTTTTCCTAAATCCGCACCCCAGCGGGGAGCGTCACTGGTGTTCCCTTGGGCCGGGGGGTGCAAATTGCCGTCCTCGGCAACTGCACAAACGATCACCGCGCATCCCTGCGTTCGCCGGGGCTTGTCCCCCAGGGGGGTATCTCCTCGCTTCCGGGGAGGGCGAATTCACCTTATGCCCGGCGACACTCCCTCTGTCTGGAAAAATTAGCGGGTTCAGCTTTTTTATCCCCCTATTGCCTGTGAACGTATTTTCCGTTCTTTCAAGACCCGGCAGAACTACTCGCCGAGGGTAAAGCGAACCACCGTTTCCACATGAACAGTGTGGGGGAACATATCAAAACACTTGATTT
This sequence comes from Aminivibrio sp., assembly GCF_016756745.1. Classification (NCBI taxonomy): domain Bacteria; kingdom Thermotogati; phylum Synergistota; class Synergistia; order Synergistales; family Aminobacteriaceae; genus Aminivibrio; species Aminivibrio sp. The sequence goes on along the minus strand of NZ_JAESIH010000037.1, from coordinate 5,702 downwards.
CCCTGGGGAAATACCCCCCCTCCAGGAGGAGAGCCCCATCTCGGGCCAGAGTTGCAGGGTTGCAGGAAATATAGACGATGTTCCTTGGCGCGATGGTCAGGATGGAGCGGATTGCCTCCCTGCTGCACCCCGTTCTTGGTGGGTCGACAACTACTGTATCGAAATCTCCCTTGAGGGAACGAATGTTCTCTTCAACGGGGCCGGCGATGATTTTTATCTTTCCGGACAGGCCGTTGGCTTCCACGTTGCTTTTCATTCTTTCCACTGAAGGCATCCACTCCTCCACAGCCGTCACCGAAGAAGCTCCTTCCGCAAGGAAGCAGGTAAGAGTTCCGATACCGCTGTAGAGTTCGAGGACTTTCTCCGTACCCCCCGCCCAGGCCATTCGAGACGCGGCTTCGTAGAGTCTGACGGCCTGTTCTGAGTTGACCTGAAAGAAGGCGGTGGAATCAAACCTGAACCGGAAGGGAGGAAGTTCTTCCTCAATCAGTCCGTCGCCGAAAAGAGGTTCTGTCTTTTCGCCCACGATGACATTGTTCCCTGAAAAATTATAGTTCAGCGTTACGGTCCGAAGGTTCGGGCAATGGGACCTGAGTAGGGGAACGAGCCTGTGTTCGGCTCGCTCCTTTTCGGCTTTGGAAAGCCTCCTGGCCGCGACGAGCGAAAGAAGAACGTTCCCCGTGCTGCTGCCGCATCTCAGTATGAGATGGCGGAACAGTCCCTTTCCGGTCTTTTCGTCGTAAGAAGGGAATCCGAGGCTTGAAAGAATATCTGAAACCGTTCCCGGCACATCGCATATTTCCTTCGCGAGAACAGGGCACGAAACGACAGGGACAATGTCATGGCTTCTTCTCGCATAATAGCCCGCTTGTGTTCTTCCTCCCGCGTTTCCTATGGGAAGGGACCCTTTGTTCCGGTAATTTCTATCCCTTGGGCTCGGCCCGCATGAGACGATGTCCGGAAAAGGCGCCCGGTAAATTCTTTCAAAGGCATCCCGAACAATGTCTCTCTTCAATCGGCACTGAAGGGTATACTCGGCGTGCTGGAGCTGGCACCCCCCGCATCGTTCATAGAGAGGGCAAAAAGGAAGACTCCTGCCCGAGTGGGCAAGAAGTATTTCTTCCGGTTCCGCTATGGCGTACTCTCTTTTTTTTCTGACGATCCTTACCCTGATTTCTTCTCCGGGGAGAGCCCCGGGAACGAACACCACAAGCCCTTCGGAAGTGCGTGCGATACAGCTTCCGTCGCTGCTGATCTTTTCAGTGCGCAGCACTACCCTGTCACCCTGATTCACCGCCATGCCCCCCAATCTCCTGTGCCGAAAAAACAGAAGGCAAAGGTCATTGTGATGACCTCTGCCTTCCTCGTTAATGGAAGATGTTTCCGTGAATTTTACAGGTGAATGCTTTTTTTGAAAAGGAGGTATCCTTCGTCGAAGGCCTGGGAGTTGAGCTGTTTCGTGCCTTCAGGCACTTTGCCGAGAATCGCCTTCCGGATCGATTCCGGCCTGACGATTTTCTCGAGCTCGAGAACCCTGGCGACCGCTCCAAGGGCGACCATATTTGTGACCAGTTCTTTCCCGATTTTTTCACGGGCGGTCCGCACTATGGGAAGGTAATACACGTTGGCGTCCACCTGGGGGAAACTGGTAACGAAGAAGTCATCGTAGATGATTCTGCCGCCAGGAAGGGTTTCTCCGGCGTATTCTTCCGCAGCCTGCTGGGTCAGGATGACCTGCAGGTTCGGCTTGATCGCCTTGGGATAGTCGATGGGCTCGGTGGAGATGATCACCTCTGCCTTGGACTTCCCACCCCGGGCTTCCGGGCCGTAGGACTGGGACTGGACGACATAGAGCCCGTCCTCGAAAATGGACGCAGCCTCTCCGGCGATGACTGCGGCAAGGATTACGCCCTGGCCGCCGGAACCCGCAAATCGGATTTCATATCTTCCTGCCATTTCACTTCCCCCTTACGTTTTCGATCAAGGCGAGGTACTGCTCCGTATATTCGGGGACATCCTTGTTGACAAATTCGCCGGTGACGATCTTTCCGGCAAGTTCCTCCGGGGACATGTCTTTTGCCTTGGCAAGGGGAACGGAGTTGTTCTTGAAGTAGTTGACGTTGTCGATGGGGGTCCTCCGGTTATTTTTCCTTCCGAAAGTGGTATGGCAGTGGGTCAGTATTTCAACCACGGAGAATCCCTTCTTCTGGATTCCGTTCAGGATGAACTGCTCGGCCTGCTTGGGGTTGGCAATGGTTGAACGGGCAACGTAAGCTGCTCCTGCTCCCTCAGCGAGCTTGCAGATGTCGAAAGAAGGATCTATGGCGCCATAGGGAGTGGTGGTTGCCATACTTCCTGCGGGGGTGGTTGGAGAAGCCTGTCCGCCGGTCATTCCGTAGATATTGTTGTTCATGACGATGGCCGTAATGTCGATGTTCCTCCTGCAGGCGTGGATGAAGTGGTTGCCCCCGATGGCGGTGCAGTCTCCGTCGCCCATGACGTCAATGACGGTGAGTTCGGGTTTGGCGAGCTTGATGCCCGTGGCGAAGCCAAGGGACCTTCCATGGGTGGTGTGGACCGTGCATGCATCGATATAGCCGGCCATGCGGCTCGAGCAGCCTATGCCGGAGGCGATGACCGTCTGGCTTTTCTTTTTCTGGAGGGTGACAAGAGCTCTGAGGAGAGCATGCATGATTATGCCGTGCCCGCATCCGGGGCACCATATATGGGGGAAGAACCGTGTGCGCAGCCAACTGAAAACTTCCTGATTAGGCATAATCAGGCCACCTCCTCAATGACAGCGAGAATTTCTTCAGGCTTGAAAAGTTCGCCGTTGACAAGGCTGTAAGCCACAACCTTCGCCTTTCCGTGGACCGCCCGCTCGACTTCGAGAACCATCTGGCCGCAGTTCAGCTCGGGAACGATAATGGTTTTTACCTTGCGGGCGAGTTTTTCCAGCTCCTTGTCGGGGAAAGGCCACAGGGTGACGGGTCTGAAAAATCCGGCCTTGATGCCCCGGGTCCTTGCCTCGTGAACGGCCCTCAGGCTCGAGCGGGCAACGCTGCCGTAGGCAAGAACGAGCACTGCCGCATCGTCGACGGAGACTGTTTCGTATTCGACGATGTCATCACGGAAACGGTCGATCTTTCTCATGAGGCGTTTCATTTTTTTCTCTATTTCATCTGCGTTGTTCGTGGGGAATCCCCATTCGTTGTGGGTCAGGCCGGTAATATGCCATGTGTAGCCGTCGCCGAAGGATGCCATGCATGGGAGGTCGTCTTTCGGATCAGGCCGGTAGGGAACGAACTTTTCGGGGATATCGGTGGGACGTTTCCTTTCCACGAGCTTGGAAGAGTCAATTTTGGGCACAAGAACTTTTTCGCGCATGTGGCCGATGATCTCGTCGCTCATAATAAGAACCGGCTGGCGGTACCTTTCAGCGGAGTTGAAAGCCTTGACGGCCACTTCATAGCATTCCTGGACAGAAGCAGGAGCATAACAAATGGTACCGTGATCTCCGTGGGTTCCCCAGCGGGCCTGCATGACATCCTGCTGGGCCGCTTTCGTGGGAAGTCCGGTGGAGGGACCGCCGCGCATGACATCCACCACAACTATGGGAATCTCCGCCATGTAGGCGAGGCCGAGATTTTCCTGCTTCAGGGAGAATCCGGGACCGGAGGTTGCGGTCAGGGATTTCATGCCTGCGATAGAGCCCCCTATTGTGGCGGCTATTCCTGCGATCTCGTCCTCCATCTGGATAAATCTTCCGTTCAGCTTCGGCAGTTCTACAGCCATGATTTCGGCAATTTCAGATGAAGGGGTTATGGGATACCCTCCGAAAAAACGGCATCCGGCGGCGAGAGAACCGTAAGCGATTGCTTCGTTTCCTTGCCAGAAGGCGACATCATGCATCCTTCTCTTCCTCCTTCTCTTTCACTGTAATTGCCAAATCCGGGCATATGTTTTCGCACTGCCTGCAGCCTATGCAGTCATCTTGACGGGCCGGGACGGATTTTCCGCGTACTTCGTCGAGCTCGAGCACTTTTTTCGGGCAAATGTAGATACACAAGGAACAGCCCTTACACCACGAATGGTTCACCTGGACGTTGAACTTTTTGGGCAAAAAAATCACCTCCTGCGGGATTGTCTAAACGGGTTCAAATCTGCACTGGGAAAATACCCAGCAATCTCATCTGTGTGCATGTGAAAGAATATCTTTAAGCTTGCCGGAGTTCAACAGTGAAAATATATTTATCTTTTTTATCTTCATTAATAAAAAGAGATAAAAAAGATATAAACCCATCACCCGATGTCGGGATCCCGCAGATATCGCGCTCTGACAGCCTGGGGCGGGATGGCCCGATGTGTGTAATGTTCCGCAAGAAGTACGTCTGCCGATCCCCTGGGAGCTGCAGGTTCAAACGGTCCGATGATGGTCTCCGCAAAAAGCCCGGCGCATTTCTCGGGGGCATCCGAGATAAAGAGAATATCTCTTTCCCGGGCCCCTGAATGAGCCAAGGCCGCCTGAAGTTCACCCCGGCTGTATGCCCTTGTCGGCATTGCCTCTTTCGGGCACTCCCCTGCCGCCGCCGGGCCGAAGAGAGCCGAATACACCCTGCCGCCGCCGGCCCAGAGAAGAGGACAGACATACTGATGTGATCTGCCCGGCCTTGCATAGGACAGCGTTTCGAGGGAGGAAAGGGGGATTACGGGTTTTCCGCCGCAGGCCCAGGCGAGAAACTGCGAAAAAGCCACGCCTACCTTTATTCCTGTGAAGGAGCCGGGACCATTGACTACAGCGACAAAATCGAGATCAGTAACCTTGAGAAGAAAACTTCCGAGGAAGAAATCGACAAGGGACGGTAAGACCGAGGATTGTCTTTTGCCGAGATCAAGATTTATCTCCCCTCTGACAATCCCCCCTTCCGAAAGACCAAGGGCGGTCCATCGTGCGTTGGAGCAGTTGATTGACAGAATGCGGTATTTCATTCGGGAATGACCTCCTCCCCTATGGTCTGCCAGAATCGGGAAAGCAGTTCCTCTCCTTCCGGGTTGAGGGCAAAAAAATCAAAATGGCGGCGTTCCGGAAAACTGAGAACGTCAGGGGAGGAAATATGCATCTTCCAAAGGGGGCGTTCGGAAAAAAACGGAGCTTTTTCCGCCCATTCTACGAAAAGAACCGTGTCGCCGGAATCGTATTCCTGGAGGTCAAGATCACTGACATCCCCTGAGTCCAGTCTGTAGAGGTCTGAATGAACGATCTTCCTTTTCCCTGCAATATAGTGGTTCACGAGCGTGAAGGAAGGACTCCGCACTTTCCTGTAACCCAGGGCCTCGCAGAAACCCCGGACAAGGGTCGTTTTTCCTGCTCCGAGATCTCCAGAAAGGAGGATTGTGACTCCTCCGGAAAAATATCCGGCGAGCAGTGCGCCGAGCCGCTCCGTTTCTTCTTCAGATTCCGTTACCGCTGCTCGTGACGGCAAAAAATACATAGGCTGGTCACCACTCCTCTATTTTTTTCTTCGAAGAACGAGAATAAAGAGAAGGACACCCACAATGACCAGAAAAACCGAAAGCAGCATGGGGGCAAAGGAGATCTCTCTCTGTATGTACCGCGCGCCCAGGAGCCAGAAGAGTGCCAGGGCAAAACCGGCTGCCGTATACCGAAATCCTTTCACACGGATTCTCTCTGTCTTTTTCAG
>NZ_JAESIH010000036.1 GCF_016756745.1 Aminivibrio sp. | reverse complement strand
AGAATCTCGGTCTTGAGGGACGAAGAAATCAAACCGGAGATCCTCCCCCTTCGGGGATGCTGCGCGATCGGGCGTGAAGCCCCCCTCAGAACGGCAGGCAAGAGCGAGATCCTTCGGGCGTGAAGCCCCCCTCAGGATGACAGGCAAGGGCAAGCCCGAGGTCCTTCCGGCAAAAAGTACGCCGTCAGGACGACAAAAAAAACGTCGCGGAGGCTTTTGTTTGTCATCCTGAGGCCGGTCTTCTTGGCCGAAGGATCTCGGTCTTGAGGGACGAAGAAATCAAACCCGAGGTCCTTCCGGCAAAAAGTACGCCGTCAGGACGACAAAAAAAACGTCGCCGAAGGCTTTTGTTTGTCATCCTGAGGCCGAGCCTTATCCGGAACGAGAACAATATCTAGCGTTTGACAGATTCCCTGAAGTTCTCCAGGAACGCTTTCCCGTCCTCAATCTGCTTCGCCACCTGGCCGAAGGCCGTTCCCCCGTAGGTGTTCCGCCGCTCCACCGCAGAGCGTAACGAGAGAAGCGGAAGAAGGTCCTCTCCGGCTTCGGGAAGGAGTTTTTTCCATTCATCCCGGGTGAGATCGAAGAGCCCTTTTTTTCGTGCGATGCACTCTTTCACCAGGCCGCCCACCATTCCATGGGCCTGCCGGAACGGAACGCCCTTGGCGACGAGATATTCGGCCACGTCGGTGGCGAGCAGGAAGCCGTCGTTCATTCCTTCCGCGGCCTTTTCCCCGTCCACTTCCACCGCCGACAGGAGAGGGACCAGAACGGCAAGCATTTCCTCCACGGTCTTCAGGGAGGCCTGGAGCCCGCGTTTGTCCTCCTGCAGGTCCCGGTCGTAGGTCATGGGAAGACCCTTCAGCGTCACGAGAAGATCGAGGAAATGGCCGAGGATCTGCCCTGTCTTTCCCCGGAGCAGTTCCAGGACGTCGGGGTTCTTTTTCTGGGGCATCATGCTCGAGCCGGTGCAGAAGGCGTCGGGAAGAAGAAGCCATCCGAATTCCCGGGAGGAGTAGATGACGAAGTCCTCGGCGAGTCGGCTGCAGTGGGTGGCGAAGGTGACGGCGAAGGAGTGGTAGTCCGCCATGTAGTCTCTCTGCGCCACCGTATCGAGGCTGTTTCTCGTGGGAGCGGCGAAGCCGAGTTCCCGGGCGGTCATCTCCCTGTTCAGGGGAAGAGTGGACCCGGCAAGAGCTCCGGCGCCGAGGGGGCACTCCCGGAGAGATTCGAGGGCAAAGAGCAGCCGGTCGCAGTCCCGGGAAAAGGCGGTAAAGTGGGCCATCCAGTAGTGCCCCATAGAGATGGGCTGGGCCTGCTGGAGGTGAGTGAAGCCCGGAACGATGATCTCCCTGTGCCGGGCCGCCCGTTCCAGCAGCACGGCGAGAAGGGCCTCCATGCCCGAAGCAAGGTGCCGAAGCCGGTCCCGCAGGAAGAGACGCATGGTCACCGCCACCTGGTCGTTCCTGCTCCGGCCGGTGTGGAGCCGGGCTCCGGTGGGGCCGAGCAGTTCGATAAGGCGGCTTTCGATATTCATGTGCACATCTTCCAGTTCCTGGGTGGGGACGAGGACCCCCGAGGCTATCTCTTCCCTGATCCTGTTGAGCCCGTCCTCGATCCGCCGGGCTTCGTCCGCCGGGATCAGTCCCACCGAGCCGAGCATTCTGGCGTGGGCGATGCTCCCGTCGATGTCATAAGAGGCGAGCCCCCAGTCGAGATCGAGAGACTGGGTGAATTTCTGGACTGCCTGGGCGGTGTTTTCGGAAAATCTGCCCTTCCACATGGAGGTGTCTCCTTTCAAGGGTAAATATCTTCATCGGCGGACGCAGCCGGAGGCCGCCGGCGCCGCGCAGTGCAGGGGGACGAGAGCCTTGTGCAGGAAATCTGCTGCAGGGTGGAAACCGAGGGCGAGCCAGGACGCCGCCTGGAGATGGAGGCATTTCGCCCCTCCCCGTGCGGGGGAAAGATAGTCGATTCCTCCCGTCCCTCCCCGGCGCAGGGTGCCCCACACTCCTCCGCGGTATTTCCGAAGAAAGCGGGCGGCGGCGGGGTGAACCAGGAGCAGGCGGAGCCGGGCGTGGAAAAGGTTGTACTCCGTCCACGGATCAGGCCGTTCCATTCTCAGCCGTTCGAGTTCCGTGACCGCCCCCTCAGACTCGAGGGCGCCGCAGAGCCTTACAAGGTGAGGGCAGGAAAGCCAGAACGTGGTCGGGAAAGGCTTTCCTGCCTGGAGGGGACTGCAGGCGATGACGGACGGGAAGCCGAAGACACACCGCCGGGCGGTACCGATGACCATTGAAGGATCGAACTTTCGTCCCTTCATCTGGAGCGAGACGGCCGGAAGATCCCGCGGACGGGGCGGCTCAAAAAAGGAACGGGGGCGGATCCGCCCCCCTGAAAGCTTTCCGTTCAGCCGGTTCACTTCGCCGGTTTGCCTCTTTTCTTTGCCGCCCTGGAATTGTTGAGCTTGCTGTTCAGGTCGGCGATCTTTGCCTCGCTTGCTTTGAGGTAGTTGGACAGCTTCTTCTCGAAGGAGTTTTTGGCGTCCTCAGGCGCCGCCGGTCCGAAGGATGACGAGGCCCTGGAGGAAGCTGGCCTCGGGGCTTCCATCTTCTTGAGGGAAAGGTCGATCCTGCCCTTTTCGTCGATTTTGATGACCTTCGCCTGGACTTCCTGGTTGAGGGAGAGAATGTCCTCCACCTTCTTCACGAAGCTGTGGGAAAGCTCCGAGATATGGATCATGGCCCTCTGTCCCGTCTTCAGCCGGACGAAGGCGCCGTAGGGCATGATCTGTTCCACCGTACAGGTCACCACTTCCCCGGGAGCGAGGGGGGTGTTTTCTGTTTTTTTTTCATCTGCCATGCGGTTTTCTACCCTCCACGAGTATTGGATCAGGATATATGTTCCTGGAAAAAAGAAACGCCATGGTGCCGAATGTTTCCGGTAGAAACCACCCCCGCAAGTTTAGCTGTGTCGCTGTATTTCGGTCCATCTCCATTCGAGTCCCCCTCCCTGCCGCAGCGAGCGGACAAGAAGAAGGCCCCGGGAAGAAAAGGCTCGACTGTAGGGATTATACCAAACAAGGAGCGTTCCTCTCTCTTTGTTCAGAATACTTTTCGCCACCCCGTCACGGATGACCGGATAATAGAAGGCGAGGAGGATTTCTCCCTCCAGGGGCAGGATTTTCCCCCGGACGTAGGGAAGCCTGCTCTCTCTTTCCTGGGGGAGGCCTGACACCAACCGAAGCCCGTTATTTACCGGCACGGTTTTCAGGGGTTCCACTTTTCCGGGAGTCTTTTCTGCCCCCTCCGCCCTTTTCCAGCCGTATACGGCCGGAGGCAGGATGGTGAGGGCTTTTTTCCCCGGTCTGGCCTTTTGTGTCGTTTCCCGCAGCGGAAGGAGCCCTCCCGATATCCTCGACTCCATGGACGCCCCATACAGAACCGTTCCCAGAGCCCTCCGGGGAGGCCTGAGAGGATGAACCGCCCCGTTCCGTTTCAGAGACCTGGGTTCAACGCCGCCTCTTTCAGAGTGCCAGGAACGGACGGATATCCTCCCGAGAAAAAGCCTGGCGATATTCTCCCGGAGCCGGTCAAGATCCACTCTTTTCCTCGCCGAGGGCGGTCATGGCCTTCCCCATTCGAGAAAAGGGCTCCAGGAGATCCATGGTGGCGGCAGCCTCCACGAGAATGGAAGCCGCCGACCGGGCGTCCTCCTCTCTGACACGGCCCCCCGGCAGGGTAAAACGGAGCGGGGCGCTGACAGCGTCGGCCTGAACGATATAGGTCCCCGGATCGTTCTGCTTTTCAATATCGCCCGTGGCGTCAAGGGGGGAACGCGCCGTGGGGGCCAGGAGGATCGTCTTTGATTTGGCCAGTTTTGCCAGAGGGTCCAGAAGTTCCCCGTCCTTGCAGATCCACAGGGCCGGCGGTACCTCCACTGCGCCCACGAGGCTCTCGAGGATCAGTTCTTCCTTGATGTAAACGTCGAGGGCGTTCCCGTAGAGGATCTTTTCGATTTTTGAGGGGGTTATGGGGTCCGTGTAGCGGAAGTCGGCGGGAATGCCCCGAAAGTCCGTCACGAGGACGGCCCCCCGAAAGGTTCCTTCCGTTCCGTCCACAAGGACGTACCCGAGATTTTTGCCTGCTGCCTGGGATGCCACGCCTTTTCCTCCTTCGGGGGATGTCCGCTCACGCGTAAAAATCAAGCCGCCCCGTTTCCGCCCCGGAGACGGGGTTTCCGTCGTCTTCCCGTTCCTCTCCGCGTCCCGGGGACAGATTTCTTTTGCCTTTCCTGCCGTCTTTTTCCGACTCGTCTCTCTTTTTCTTCGCGCCAATCCGTTCTTCCTCGGCAGACTGCTCCGCCGCCTGTACGGAATTGTCCCTGTGGACGGCCGCAGCCGCTCCCTCTCCCTGGCGGCCTGCCTGGTACGCCGCAGCGGAGGGGTCCCGGAGCTGCTGGGCGGTATGCTCGAGATTCCAGTGAGCGAGCTGCATGTTCACAGGAGTCACCACGGGCATTCACCTTCCTTCCGGTCAGTAGTCGAAGGGCTTGACCTTGACTTCTCCGCCGTCATAGATAAAAGAGCAGAACTGCAGCTTTTCCCGGACGATATACGTCAGTCCCCGGATGGAGACCGACACCCCAGGGTAGCACGTGCCCTTCACCCGGACGCACCCCTTGGTTTTGCTGTTCTCCATCTGCTGCTCGATGTTTCCAAGTTCGTCCTTCGCGCTTCCAAGCCGGCTTTCGAGCTGGAACTTGGCCTTCGTGAGGCTGATCATGAGAGCCCGCTTATTCTCGTCGAGTTGTCCCGCCGCTTCAAGCTTCTTCAGGAACGAGAGGTTGGCTTCTATTTTTTCACCTTTTTCCTCGGTCTCCGCGAGCAGGGCAAGCAGCTGTTTTTTTCTCTCGGTCAGCTCGGAAAGCACGCCGACGATAACTTCAGTCTTGGTTCCCATTTCACTTCCCAGGGTGAGGCAGACAAGCTCGAGGCCTGCCTGCACTTTCCCTCCGGCGATCTGGGATTTCTGGCCGCCGAGAACGGTGATGTTTCCGTGGGCGGCAAGATCGCTGTGCAGTACGGCATTTGTCACGGTGATGCTCCGGCCGCTCCGGACATGGGCCTGGTCGATGAAGCCCACGGTGATATCGCCGTCCGCCTCGATCTTCGCCTTGTTCATGCCCCGGATGCCACCGGTGACGGAGATGTTCCCCTTGCTGGAGAGATGGGCTCCCTCCACCACGCCTCGTATCTCTATGTCACCGGAGGAGACGATCTCGAAGCCTTCCCTGACGGCTCCGTTCACCAGGACGGCACCGATGAAGTTAATGTTCCCGACGCTGTAGTCCACGTCGCCGTCCACCTGGAAGACGGGGATCACGTGGAGTTTGCCCCCCTTCAGGACAAGATTGCCGTCAATGAGGGAATAGAGGTACAGGCCGTCCTCGGAGGCGTATGTTCCCGCTCCCGCAGGAAGCGGCCGGTCCTTCCCCTTTTTTGCCTTGAGGACGGTGCCTTTCACCGTGATGCCGTCGGTCCCTTCCGTGGCAGGAATTTTCTCGACGAGCATCTGGTTTTTCATCACCACGGTCACCGAATTCAGATTCTTGAGGTTCACCCTCCCGGACTCGTCCTCTTCCTTCGGTTTTGCGGCCCCGAACTGGACCTTGTAGTCGAAGTCCGCATCGGCACCGTCGATTGCGGGGGTTCCGGAAGCGACGACAGTCCATGATCTGCCTCTTTTTTCAGAAAGCATGTCGGAAATAAGCCCCTTGTCCACTCCTTCAACGACCCCCTGGGCGGAAAGGAACTCCATAACCTGGTCCACCGTGGGCCAGGGCTTGCCGGCGAAAGGAGGCTCGATCCAGAGTTCGGCGGACATGGCGTCGGAAGAGATCTTCACTTCGAAGGAGGCTTCCTTTTCCTGCTCCGGGTCCCTCTCGGCCACCTTGACGGGGGATCCGTCCTTCCGGGACAGGAAGGTCATCACGGCGTCGCCGTTGTAGTTCTCCACGCCCTTCGATTTAAGAAAACCGACCACCGACGGCATCGAGCAGTCGGCCCCTTCGGTCGCCGAAAGGTAGACTCCATCCTCCCTGAATTCAAGCTGGAACCTATCGTCTTCCATCCCTTTCCCCCCTGGCGCCGGGATATTGCTGCGGTCTGCAAAGCCGCCTCCCCGACGTGTTTGTTCCTTTTTCCCGGACCTCCCCGCCGCTCCGGGATTCAGCCGGTGAAACTCTCTTTACCCTTTCGCAGCGAGTATCCCCCGAAGGGCCGCGAGAGCCTTGCC
>NZ_JAESIH010000035.1 GCF_016756745.1 Aminivibrio sp. | reverse complement strand
TCGCCTTTTCAGTCATAATGATTGCACCTCTCTGGTGAAGGGTTGTGCCTTCGTAAACACTACCTTACCACTGTTCTCCGAACAGTCCAGAGAGGTTTTTTATTTTTTAGGGTGCGGATTTAGGCCTCACCTAAATCCGCTAATTTTTCAGGGGATAATCTCTTCGCCCCAGGGGAGGGCGAATTCACCGTATGCCCGGCGACACTCCCTCTGCGGGAAAGATTTGCGGATTTAGATCCATCGTTCCCTTCAGCAATTCTGCCTGCCGGTTTTCCTCCATCGATGAGAAAAACAGCCGGGAAGTGATTCTTTTCCCCGATTCCTTTATAATGCGTACTAGAATACACCAGAGAGGAGCTGTATGTTCGTGATCTGGAAGAAAATTTTCAACGCCCCTCAGGAAGAGCTGGAGGACGAATCTGTGGAAATGGAAGCGGGAGCGGAATGTCCTGAAGAAGGGACTCCCCGGCCTTCCCCGCAGTCTCACGGCCGGGAAAAGGAGCCGCTGTCGTTGGACATCAACTCCAGGGGAGTGGAGAGCGAGCAGCCGGGCATTGACCTGAACCTCAGGATTCGGATCGAAGACGAGAGCCAGGTGGGGAGGGCGGCCCTTCTTCTGGCGGCGACGACGAGCAACGAGACAGAGTGCGTTTTCAAGAAAGAGCTTTCGTCCATCGGCTGGAGATCTGTCGCCACCGAAGTGGGGGGGCTTGCGGGAGATCTCCCGCAGAAAATAACCAGGGCGCTTGTCGGGGCTTCGCTCAACGCTGGGGTAGTGGAGAAGAAACGGAACGAAATGCATGCTCTCATGCACGCTGCCCTGGAGGCCCTTGACGGCTTCCTGGTGGTGGGAATGCTCGAAGCCAGCGTGGGAGCGAAAATCGCCATCGTCAGGAACAGCAAGTGGATCTCCGTGGCCGTCATGGGGGATACAGCCTATCACGCCGTGGCACATCACGAACGATGCGGCCTCGGGGTTATGCATATCTGACCCAGGCCCTTTTCAGCGTAATTTCCGGACGAAAAATGGCTCTTGCACGGGAAAGCGTCCTGTGATAGAGTTTCTGTTTGTTTAGTGACAATTTACTGGTCACGATTTTCTTCGGAGGTGTCTCATAGATGAAAAAGGATATTCACCCTCGCTACGAGAAATGCACGGTGACGTGCGCCTGCGGCAACACGTTTGAAACCCGTTCCACCGACAAGGAGCTGAGGGTCAGTGTATGCTCCTCCTGTCATCCTTTCTACACCGGGAAGAAGGGCAGCCGCGTTCTTACGGAAGCGGGCCGGCTCGAGAAGTTCCAGAGGAAGTATCAGGGCATCAACTACGGCCAGAGAGAGACTTCCGACCAGTAGGGAAAAGGGGACCAGGGGTCCCCTTTTTTGAGAGCCTGTTTTCAGCCGGAGCCGCATTGTGATGCGACGCTGGCTGTTTTTTCGTTTCGGGTCCGCCTCGCTTGGGGAATCCGAAAGGGAAAGGGGAGAACTATTCCATGGCATGCCGTGTCCTGTTGATTGCATCGACGCCGTCTCCGGACGCCGTGGTTGCCGCTGCGGCAAGAATATGCTACAGCGACGCCTCCGCCGCCGACCTTCTTGAGGCCGAGTCGCCTGAAAGAAGCGCGAAACTCCTGCGCCACCTCTGGGAAAGCGGTCATTATTCCCCCTTTGAACATGCCTCCTTCACATTTGCCATGGACGGGCTCAGCAGGGTGGCATCCCATCAGCTCGTAAGGCACAGGATCGCTTCCTTCAGCCAACAGAGCCAGAGATACGTGGAAATGGACGAGCCCGATGTCATCCTCCCTCCTTCCGTCGCCTCGAGCACGGCCTTTTCTGAACGGTTCCGGACGATGGCGGAAGAGGCGCACCGCTTCTATGCCGAGATGGTGGGGGCAGGCATTCCCAGGGAGGACGCCCGCTTCATTCTCCCCCACGGGTGGAGTACCCGGCTCGTTATGACCATGAACGCCAGGGAACTTCACCATTTCTTTACCCTCAGGCTGTGCAGGAGGGCCCAGTGGGAAATCCGGAACCTGGCGAGGAAAATGCTCCGGCTGGCGAGGCGGGCCGCCCCCCTGCTTTTCGAGAAGGCGGGGCCGTCGTGCGTCATTTCCGGAGAATGCGGGGAGATGAATCCCTGCGGGAAGCCGTACGATTCCCTTGAGATGCTTTTATTAGACGAAGAAAATTCCTGAGGTGAAAATGAAAAGACTGCTTGCTTTTCTGTTGCTGTTGCTTGCTGAAGACTCCGGGGACCGAAGGATTCCCGTAGGCGGTCAGGCTGTGATCGAAGGAGTCCTGATGAAGGGACCCGCGCGGTGGGGGCTTTCCGTGAGGAAGCCTGACGGCAAGATTGAGAGTGAAAGCTGGAACAGCCGTTCCTGGACGTCCTCCATGCCCTGGAAGTTCCCGGTTATCCGCGGGGTGGTTACCATGATCGAGATGATGACCGTGGGTTTCCGCGCCCTGGATAAATCGGCCCAGATTGCCGTGGGCGAGGAGGAAAAGATCACCGCGAAAGAGATGTTCATTACCGTCGTCGTGGCCATATTTGCCGTAGCAGGGCTTTTCATAGCTCTTCCCCTGTGGCTCTCCGACCTGGCGGTAAAGGGCTGGGGGCTCACTTCCCTGGGCAAGAACGTGCTTGAAGGTTGCCTCCGTGGCGTCGTGTTCATCGCCTATGTCGCCGGTATCGGCCTGTGGGGTGAAATACGGCAGGTGTTCCGGTACCACGGCGCCGAGCACAAAACAATCAATGCCTACGAATCGGGAGCGGTGATGACGCCGGAAAACATCATGGGCTTTTCTAGGATTCACCCGAGATGCGGGACTTCCTTTCTCCTCATCGTCGTTGCGGTGAGCATCGTGGTGTTTTCCCTCGCCGGATCGGGTTCCATCCTCTGGCGCATCGGTAGCAGGATCGTCCTTCTGCCTCTGGTTATGGGCATTTCCTACGAAATCATCAAGGGAGCGTCCTGCGCCGGACCGGCAGGCAGGATTCTCATGGCCCCCGCCCTGTCCTTTCAATACCTCACCACCAGGGAACCTGACGAACGACAGGTCGAGGTGGCCCTCACATCCCTGGAGACTGCCCTTGGAAGAAAACTGAACACGCTTGCGGAGGAATCTGCATGAACTACCTTGGGAAACTTGAGGCTCTTGAAAAGGATTTTGAGGCCATCGAAGCCAAAATGGCGGATCCGTCCACCCACGGTAACCTGAAGGAACTGCAGGCCCTCGCCAGAAGGCACTCCCAGCTTGAACCCGTGGTGGTGAAATACCGGCAATACCGGAAGATAGCCGGGGACATCGAGGAGGCGAAAAGCCTGGTATATGGTGCCGACCCCGATATGGCCGAGCTGGCGAGGGAGGAACTGTCGGAGAAGGAACCCCTTCTCGAAAAACTGGAGCGGGAGATCAGGCTCCTCCTTCTGCCGAAGGATCCTAACGATGAGAAAAGCGTCATCATGGAAATCCGCGGAGGTGCTGGAGGAGAGGAAGCCGCTCTCTTCGCCGCCGATCTTTTCCGCATGTACACCCGCTTCGCGGAACGGGAAGGCTGGAAGACCGAGGTTCTCGACTATAACGAAACGGGAATCGGCGGGTACAAGGAAATCATTTTCCGGATCGACGGAAACGGCGTGTACAGCAAGCTCAAGTTCGAGAGTGGAGTTCACAGGGTCCAGAGGGTGCCGGCCACGGAGGCCGGAGGCAGGGTCCATACTTCCACCGCCACGGTCGCCGTTCTTCCCGAGGCCGAAGATGTGGACGTGGAAATCAACACGGAAGACCTGAAGATCGACACCTACCGTTCCAGCGGTGCGGGCGGACAGTACGTGAACATGACCGACTCCGCCGTGCGGATAACCCACATCCCTACCGGTATTGTGGTGACCTGCCAGGATGAGCGGTCCCAGCTCAAGAACAGGGTCAAGGCCATGGCCTACCTCAGGGCGAAGCTCTATGATGCCGAGCTCCGGAAGCAGAACGAGGAACTCGCATCCGAGCGCCGGGGGCAGATCGGCACAGGAGACCGTTCCGAGCGGATACGGACCTACAATTTTTCACAGAACAGGATCACCGATCACAGGATCGGTGTGACCCTCTACAAGCTCGATCAGTATCTTGACGGCGATATCTACGACCTCATCGAGGCCATGACCTTGGCCGACCAGACCGAAAGGCTGCATTCCATAGAGGCGGGCTGATGAACCTGTCCGAGGCACGGAGGCTGGCTGCCGAAAGGCTGCGCGTCTTTGGCGTCGAATTTCCCGAGAGGGAAGCGGAACTCCTTCTTGTCGGCGCAGCCGGAATTTCCCGCTCCTTTTATGCAGCGCACCCTTCCCTTCCGCTGCAAGACGACGCCGCCCGGAGGCTCTGGGGTATGACCGAGCGGCGATGTACCGGGGAGCCCCTGCAGTACATCCTCGGGTCCTGGGATTTCTACGGCAGGTCTCTCGAGGTTGTCCCGGGAGTGCTCATTCCCCGCTCGGATACTGAAACCCTCGTTGAACAGGCCCTTTCCTTCCTTCCGCCTGCGGGACGGTTTCTGGATTGGGGAACAGGCTCCGGGTGCATCACCCTGGCCCTCCTGGCGGAACGTCCGGACCTTTCCGCCGTGGCTGTCGACGCCGATCCCCCGGCTCTCAGCCTTGCATGGAGGAACCTGAAAAAGCACGGCGTTCTTTCCCGCTGCTTCCTCTGGCATTCCAGGAGCCCGGAGGACATCCCCGCCAGTGACGGAGAGTTCGACCTGGTGGTCAGCAACCCCCCTTATATTCGTTCCTCCGAAATTTGCGGCCTCCCGAGGGAGGTCAGGAAGGAGCCTCTCTCCGCCCTCGACGGAGGGGAGGACGGTCTCCGGTGGTACATGGCTCTGTTCGGCTGGGCGCCGGCAAAGCTCAGGAAGGGGGGGAGGCTGCTCTTCGAGATAGGTGTCGGGGAACAGGGCGAACAACTGGTACAAATTGCTCCCAGAAGCCTGCAATTTGAGGGAATATTCCATGATCTGTCGCGCAAACCTCGCGCGGTCTCGTGGCTTCGTGTATAATCCCGGTGGTTGTTATTGTTTTTCATCTGGAGGGGTGGTTTCTCATGGAAAAAAGAGAGCTTGTGATCATAGGCGCAGGGCCCGCCGGCCTTGCGGCGGCGATTTACGGCAGAAGAGCCGGCCTTGATGTGTTGCTTCTCGAAAAGGGTGTTCCCGGCGGACAGATCAACATAACCGAGGAAATTGAAAACTGGCCGGGAGTGGAACATGCCACCGGTCCCGAGCTTGCCGCCATGTTCCGGAGCCATGCGGAAAAGTTCAAGACGGAATTCCGCGATGCCGACGTGTCCGCCGTGGAAGTTCGCGACGAAGCGAAAGTCGTCGTGACCAATAAAGGCGAGATCGAGGCCGAAGCGGTCATCATAGCCACGGGAGCCTATTTCCGCCGACTGGGGTGCGAAGGTGAGGCCGAGCATATAGGCCAGGGCGTGAGCTACTGCGCCGTGTGCGACGGCGCCTTTTTCGAAGGCGAGGAGATCGCTGTCGTCGGCGGCGGCAATACAGCCGTGGAGGAAGGCGAATATCTCACCACCTTTGCGTCGAAAGTCTACATCATCCACCGGAGGGATGAGTTCCGGGCCGACCGCGCCGCCGTGGAACGGGCTCTCTCCAACCCGAAAATCGTTCCCGTCTGGAACACGGTGGTGGAGAAGATCGAAGGGGACGGTATGGTGGAGAACCTCGTACTGAAGAATATAAAGACCGGCGAGGTGTCGAATCTTCCTGTTGCCGGCGTCTTCATGTTCGTGGGCCAATCCCCCCACGACGAGCCCGTGAGGGGACTCGTCGCAGCCGCCAAGGGCGGCTGGATCAAGACCAACGATGCCATGGAAACTTCCGTGGAGGGCATTTTCGCTGCGGGGGACGTCCGTGACAAGAGGCTGCGCCAGGTGGTCACCGCCGCGTCCGACGGAGCGATTGCCGCCATGAGCGCTTCCGCCTACATCAACGAGCAGGTTCACCTCCGTTCCGTTCTTCTCGACCCTGAGCACGTGACCGCCCTGTTCTATTCCAGCATCGACAGGGAGCAAGTGAAGCTCTCCGACGAAGTGGAGGCCTTGGCCAGGGACGCCGGGATAAAGATCGCGCTCGTGGACGGCTACAAGAACGCCCGCATGGTGGAGAAGCTCGGACTCCCCTCCCTTCCCGCCATGGTGGAGCTAGCCTCGGGGAAAACGGTGAAAATGACTCCCGTCACCGACGCATCGTCGGCCGGAGAATTTCTGAAGAAGTAGATCAAAAATCCCGCAGGGCGTTCCAGGATCGCAACAGGAACGGCCCCGTGCCCGGGAGGAGCAGGTCATGATATTGACGGTCACCCTCAATCCTGCTGTGGACGAAGAATACGTGGTTCCCGAGTTCCGCCCCGGAGGTTGGATACGGGCCACAAAAAGCAGCCGGTCCCCTGGCGGCAAGGGCATCAATGTTTCCACCCTTCTGGCCCAGTTCGGCTATTCCTCCACGGCAATGGGATTTCTCGCGGGATTCAACGGAGAGTATATCCGCCATGCCCTCCGGACGTTCCGCATCACCACGAATTTCGTCCACATTCCCGGCGAAACCCGCACCAACGTGTATATCATCGACGACACGGGACACGTGGAAACCGGAATTTCCGAAGCAGGCCCCTCCGTGAGCCCTGAAGCCATGGATCGCCTGCGGAAGGTCTACAGGAGGATTCTTCAGCGGACGAGGATGGTCATTCTGGGAGGATCTCTTCCGCCAGGGGCTCCTGAGGATATCTTCGCCGAACTTGTGTTCCTCGCCAGGGAAAAGGGAATACCCACAGTAGTGGATGCCGCCGGTCCGCCTCTCATGGCGGCTCTCGACGCCGGCCCCACAGTGGTGAAGGCTGACCACCGCTTCATGTCGAAGGTCATGGGCCGGTCTCTCACCTCCCTGGATAATCTCATCGACGTGGTCTCCGGCTTCCACGAGAAAGGGGTGGAATGGGCTGTCGTCTCCTACCGGACCTACGGCAACGTGTTTTTCTCCCCCGACGGTATTTACCTCGCCCTGGCGGACAGGAAAAGCGTCCGGTCCATCTTTTCGGCCAGCGACGCCCTTCTCGCGGGACTGGTGGTTGGAAGGGAAGAACAGATGTCAACGGAGGATACGATCCGTTTTGCCATGGCCTCCGCCTGGGAGTGTGCGGCCCATGTAGGGAAGGGAATACAGAACAGAAAAGCGGTGGAGGAATTCATACCCCTTGTGGAATTGGAACACCTCTCCTGAAGCCTCTTTTCAGCGGGCGGTGTAATGTTTTCGCCTGCTTCGGCCGAAACAGAGGGAGAGGAAGGAGGAATTTTTCATGGACTCCAGGAATGCCCAGAACGCTCAGGCAGTATACCTTGCTACCAGAGTGAATACCGCTTCGAGAGAACAGCTTCTTCTTATAACATACGAGATAGGCGTGAAGGCCTGCAGGAACGCTTCCTCCGCCCTTGCCTCCGGCAGCGCCGAGGAGGCGAACAGAAATATACAGAAAGCCCAGGACGTTCTCCGGGAGCTCATGGTCACCCTGGACGTGGAAGCCGGCGGAGAGGTGGCGGAAGGGCTCATGAAGCTGTACGACTTCATGTACCTTCTCCTCGTGGAGGCCAATGTCCGCAAGGAGCCGGAAAAAATTTCCATCGTCCAGGGGATGCTCGAGGAACTTAAGGGAACATGGGAGGAAGCGGTCATCAAGCTGGCTGCGGAGCAGCAGGGACATTCTGCCCCGGTGCCCGGTGCTTCCAGTGAGCGCCAGGAAGTGCCCGCGGGGGGGTTGAACATTGCCGGATGATTTCTGGGAGAACCTTTCGAGCCTGGCATCCACAGAACTCGCCCTGTACAACGAACTCGCCCTCCTTGTTCAAAAAGAGGGCGAGTGTGTCAGGTCGGGAGATATTGACTGCCTGCTTTCCATTCTCGTCGAAAAACAGGACGTGATCTCCAGGCAGGAACTGGTGCAGGAGGGGTGGAACACTATCCGTGCCGGCTTTGGCCTATCTGAGGGGAGGGACGGGCCTGTTTTCTGGGAAAAAGTCGCTGCTCTCCTCGGACCCGACGGAACGGACGACCTGAAGGCCTCCCTTGCGGTCATCCGTGATGTCGCGGGCAGTGTGCTCGAAGAGGAGCAGAAAGTTCAGAATCTTCTCGAGGAGCACGTGGCAGACCTGAGAAAGGAAATGCTCAGGCTGAACCAAGGAAAGAAGGCCGTTCACGGCTACTATAAGTCCGGAGGGTCGTTCTAGAGGCATTGTCATGAAATTTTGCAGGAGAATCACCGTCGTACTGCTTTTTTGCACTCTCTTTCTGACCGCACTCTCCCTACCGGCTTCATCATCCGACGACATGGGGAAGGAAATCGCCCTCGGCGAGAAGGTAGCCGCCGATGTCGAAAAGCAGTGGGAACGGGTTGCCGATCCTGCTCTGAGCGCAAGGCTTTCCATGCTTCTCGTCCGTTTCCTTCCCTACCTTTCGCGCCCCCTTCCCTACGAAGTCAGGATCGTCAGGGAGAAGATGGTTAACGCCTTCAGCCTTCCCGGGGGCATAGTCTACTTCACCACGGGCATGCTGGACTTTCTCCGTACCGATGCCGAGGTGGCCGCCATTCTCGCCCACGAGCTTATCCATGCCGACAAGCGGCATGTCATGATCCAGACCGCGCGGGCATCGAAGATCAATCTCGCTGCTCTCGCCCTCATGATTGCTTCCCAGGGAAGCGCGGGCCCCATGATTCTCACCAACCTTGCCCAGATAGCAGTGACAAATTCCTACAGCAGGGATCTCGAAAGGGAGGCCGACAAAGAAGGATTCCGTATCCTCTTGGAGGCCGGTTTTCCCCCTGCGGCAATGGTTACCTCTCTCGAAGCCATGATTTACGACCAGATGAAGCGGCCTTACGTGGATCCCGGCGTTTTCATGACCCATCCCGAGCTTTCCGAGCGGGTGGCCTACATTCTCCAGACGGCCAAGGAGGCGAATGTTCCCATTCGGAGAAAAAAAGCCCTGAACCTTCTGCGCCCCTCGGTGGAATCGGGAGAGGGCAAAACCGTGCTGCTTCTCGACGGCGAGCCTGTCTGGTCTCTCCCCGAAAGCAGCGAAAGCCGGGATATAGCCGCAGCGGCCGCAGAAAAAATTGACGACCTGCTCCAGATGGAAACAGCTCCCTATGAAATTCAGATCATCTCCCTCGATGGAAAGAACGCCCTCCGTGTCGGCCCGTCCATCGTCGCCCGGGAGCCGCTGCCCCGAGGAGCCGAATCTCTGGAAGCGTTCCGGGAGTCCCTTGTGAGGGCTCTCGGGAATGCCCACAACAAACACCCCGGCGCGAAATATCTCCACTGATTTTGATGTAGAATAACATGGTATCCTATAGCCGCCCGGTGTGGTAGTGTTCCCGGTCGGCAATGTTTCTGCTTCGGCGGCAGCCGCATGATTTTTTCCGGATAGAGGAGGGCGCCCTATGACGATATCGCTCTACAGACGGTACAGGCCCCGGACCTTTGACGAGGTCGCCGGGCAGGACATGGCCGTGGATGTCCTGAAAAAGGCCCTGCAGAGAGACCAGGTGGGGCATGCCTATCTCTTTTCCGGTCCCAGGGGATGCGGCAAAACCTCCCTGGCGAGGCTCCTCGCCAAGGCTCTGAACTGTGAAAATCTGAAGGACGGCTACGAGCCCTGCGGCGAATGCGGGAGCTGCCTTTCCATTACGGCGGGAGAAAGTCTTGACGTGGTGGAGATCGACGGTGCCTCGAACAACGGCGTGGAGGAAATCAGGGAGCTGAAATCTCACGTCTCCCTTTCGCCTTTTTCCTCCAGATGGAAGGTGTACATCATCGACGAAGTTCACATGCTCTCGATTTCCGCCTTCAACGCCCTGCTCAAGACCCTGGAGGAGCCACCTTCCTTCGTGGCCTTCATTCTGGCAACCACGGAGCCTTCGAAAGTCCCTGTGACCATCCGTTCGCGGTGCCAGCACATCCCCTTCCGGAGGATCACCCCCCAGGACATCCGTGCCCGGCTCGTGGAGGTTGCAGAAAGGGAGAACGTGCCCTGGGAAGAGGATGCCGTTCGGGAGATCGCCCGTCAGTCGGACGGAGCGCTCCGGGACGCCCTCTCCATGATGGAGCAGGCCCTTTCGCTCGGAGGCGGAGAGCTTTCCGCCGTGGCGGTGGACAGGCTCCTCGGAGGAGGCACCATGTCCGACCTTGAACAGTGGGTCGCCTCAGCGGGGGAAGACTCGGTGCGGCCCTTTCTCCTGCTGGAGGAGATGTTCCTCAGGGGAGCCTCTCCCCTGAGAGTCGTGGAAGGACTCTTCATTCTGTTCCGCAACCTGTGGGTTTTCCGGAAATGGGGAAAGGATGTCCTTGCTTCCCTGGCCCTTTCGGCCGGAGAAACCGCCTTCCTGGAAGCGGAAGGGCCGAAGTGGACCACCGACGAGCTCTCCGGCATGATGCTCTTCTGCTCCAGGCTTATCCCGCAGGTCAGGGCCGGCCTCCGGTCGGATGTTCTCTCCGGTCTGCTCGCAGCCAGGATTCTCGAGTCCCGGAGGACCCTTCCGCCTGAAGAAAGGGCGGCCCCTTCCCGGGAGGGCGGAGAGCCCCGTCCCCGTGGTCAGGAGCCGCCGAAACAGTTTGTTCCCGTCCCTTCGACACCTGCCGGAAGTAGTTCCTCCGGTGCCTCCCCGTCCGAAAGGTTTCGAAGAAAGGATCCGGAACCACCTGCGGAAAAGGAGAACACCGCCGCCGGGACGGCAGCCGGATCGGGTGAACCGGTTCCTCTGCTTCCGGAAAACTGGTCCGGCTTCGAAAAAATGCTCTTCGGCAGAGATTTGCTGTTGTACTCGGCCCTTGCCGGTACGTCCGTTTCCATGGAAGACCGCACAATTGCCGTCATTTTCCCCGGGGAGTCCGCCTACTGCTTCGAGGTGCTCTCCATAGAACGCAACGCCTATTCCCTCGCTTCGAGGGTGGCCGAATACTTCGGCGAGGATGTTTCCGTCGTCCTCAAGCTGGGCGACCGTGAGAAAATATGTGCGGGAGGAGGAAACGGCGCCGGTGACGGGGTTGAATGGCAGAATCCAGGCCCGACCATCCCCCTTTTTCGAATCCCCAGGGACGAAGATGACTCCCCAGGAGACGAGAGCGAAAAAGCGCCGGCGCCGGCGCCCGGCAGATCCCTTCCTCCGGTTTCTCCGGGGAGTGAACCGGAGGAAGGAGAAATTCCCTTTGAAGGGCTGGTGAACGAAGTCCTCAAATGGGGCGGGGGGGAAGTTGTCCTCGTGAAGAGAGATGACAGAGAAGGGGACATTCCCGAAGAAATCGTTCCGCCGGGGGAGTAATCATTCCAAAGGCAACAGTCGTTCCCGGCATTGTTATCGACCATTCCACAAGGAGCGTCCACAATGGCCCGACAATTTGTCCACCTTCACGTCCATACTGAATACAGCCTCCTCGACGGCGCCATACGGTGCGACCGGCTCGCTGCAAAGTCCGTTGAGTACGGAATGCCGGCTGTCGCCATGACCGACCACGGAGCCATGTACGGCGCCGTGGAATTTTACGATAAATGCATGACCGCAGGTATCAAGCCTATCATCGGCTGCGAAGTCTACGTGGATCCCGAAGGGCACACTACCAGGAACAAGAGAAACAGGAACCACCATCTCATCCTCCTCGCCGAGAACGACGAGGGGTATCACAACCTGGTGAAGCTTACGTCAATCGCAAATACCGACGGCTTCTACGGAAAACCCAGGATAGACCATTCCCTCCTGTCCAGGTACAAATCGGGGCTTATCGCTTCCTCTGCCTGCCTCGCAGGCGAGATCCCCTCCCTCATTCTCGAGGGGAAGGAGAAGGAGGCCCTCGACCGGGCGGTGCTCTACAGAGACATCATGGGGAAGGAGAATTTCTACCTCGAGATCATGTACAACGCCATTCCCGAACAGGCCGTTGTGAACAGGGCAATCGTCCGCATGGCCAGGGAGCACGGGTTCCCCCTCATTGCCACAAATGACGCCCACTATCTCTTGAAGGACGATTACGACTGGCATGAAATCCTCCTCTGCGTCCAGACGAAGAGCAGCCTCGAGGATGAAAACCGGATGTCCTTCTCGAGCAATGATTTCTACTTTCGCTCGCCGGAGGAGATGGACATGCTCTTCGGGACAGAGCTGCCCGACGCGCTGGATAACACGGTGGCCATCGCCGAACGGTGCAACGTCCGTCTTCCCCTCGGGGAGAGAGATTACAAGCTCCCGAACCTCCGGCTTCCCGAAGGGGAAACCCTGGAGAGCAACCTCGAAAAGGAGGCCAGGCAGGGTCTTTCGGAGCGCATGAAAGACAATGTCCCTGAAGAGTACGCTAAGCGGCTTGAATACGAACTCGGCGTCATCAACTCCATGGGCTTTGCCGGCTACTTCCTCATCGTGGCCGACATCATCGGCGCCGCGAAGAAATTGGGGATACGTATCGGTCCGGGCAGAGGATCGGCGGCAGGGTCCCTCGTGGCGTGGAGCCTGAAGATCACTGAACTGGACCCCATTCGCTACAATCTTCTTTTCGAACGCTTCCTGAACCCCGAGAGGATCAGCATGCCCGATATCGATACCGACGTGTCGGACAAGGGACGGGATGAACTGCTCCGCTATATTTCGGAGCATTACGGCCACGACAGGGTTTCCCAGATCGTTACCTTCGGCCGGATGAAAAGCCGGGCCGCCGTGACGGATGTGGGAAGAGTCCTGGGAATGGCGGTCCGGGATGTGAACGCTATCACCCGGCTCATTCCCCCCATGGGGGTTCATTCCATCGGCGAAGCCGTGGAACAGGTTCCCGAACTTGCCGATATGAAAAAAAACAATCCCGTGGTGGCCAGGGTTCTCGATATCGCCTCCAACATCGAGGGCCTTGCCCGGCACTGCTCCCAGCACGCCGCCGGGGTGGTCATCACCCCCATGCCGGTGACGGACCTCGTGCCGGTGAGGAAGATCGGCGACGGGCAGATCGTCACCCAGTACCCCATGGAGCCCATAGAAAAACTCGGCCTTGTCAAGATGGACTTTCTCGGCCTCAGAACCCTTTCCGTGATCGAGGAGGCGCTGCAGAACATTTCGCTCAGCGGTAAACCCGTTCCCGACATGGAACACATCCCCCTGGACGATCAGGCCTCATACGAAATGCTCCAGAAGGCGGACACCCTCGGTGTGTTCCAGCTTGAATCGTCGGGAATGAGACAGCTGCTCAAGAAACTCAGGGTTGACTGTTTCGAGGATCTCATCGCCGTCCTGGCCATGTACCGCCCGGGCCCCCTCGGCAGCGGCATGGTAGACCAGTACATCCGGTGCAAGCACGGGAGGGCGAAGGTGGAGTACATCCATCCCCTTCTCGAGGATGTCCTGAAGGAAACCTACGGGGTGGTGCTCTACCAGGAGCAGGTCATGCAGTGCGCCGCCATTCTGGCGGGATACTCCCTGGGGGAGGCTGACCTCCTCCGGCGGGCCATGGGCAAAAAAAAAGCCGACGTCATGGAGCAGCAGCGGGCCAAGTTCGTCGAGGGAGCGAAAGGACGGGGCATAGACGAGAAAACGGCGGAGAACATCTTCAACATCATCCAGGAGTTTGCAGGATACGGCTTCAACAAGTCCCACAGCGCAGCCTACGCCCTGATCACCTACCAGACTGCCTGGCTGAAGGCCAACTACAGGCCGGAGTTCATGGCCGCCTACTTGTCGAGCCAGATCGGATCCAAGAAAGAGGATCTTGCTGCCTATGTCCGGGAAGTCCGGAACTCGGGAATTAAGGTGCTTCCTCCCGACGTAAACACCTCCATGGCCAGCTTCACTGCCGTCGGCGACGTGATCCGCTTCGGTCTCGGCGCTGTCTCCAAGTCCGGGCATACGGCGGTGGAGGCCATCCTGGCGGCGCGGAACGAGGGAGGCCCCTTCGTGTCCCTCTGGGACTTTCTCTGCAGGGTGGACCTCCGGGTGGTGAACAAATCCGTGGTGGAAAACCTGATACGGGCTGGAGCCTTCGACAGCCTCAACGATAACCGAAGGCAGCTCCTGGAGGGATTGCCTGATCTCGTTTCAGCGGCATCAAAGAAATGCGCCGACGGAAACCAGTGCTCTCTCTTCGAGCTGATACCCGAGGAAACAGACGAAGGAGGGCCTGACCTCCCCGATGTGGAGGATTTTTTACTTTACGAACGGCTTGAGCTGGAAAAGGAGGCCACGGGCCTTTATATCTCCGGGCACCCTTTCGAGCAGCATGAGGCGAAGGTCCGTTCCTTCAGCAACTGCTCCATTTCCGACCTGAAAAAGTGGAAAGGAAAAAAGAATCCTCCCCTCGTGGGCGGAATGGTCCTTTCGGTCAGGGAACGAACGACGAAAAACGGGGATCCCATGGGGATAATCGAAATAGAGGATGGAGACTCCCGGATGGAGGCGGTCTGTTTTCCGAAGACATGGGCTTCCCTCCGGGGGAAATTCTCCACCGGGCAGGTGTGTTTCATTTCGGGATTTCCGGAGGAACGGGGAGAAACAAGCGTCATAGCGAGGTCGGTATTCTCAGCGGAAGAAGCGGGAGAGCGAGGGAGCCCTCCCTACGTCCGGGTTACGGTCTTTGCGGATTCGCTGAGGAACGTTTCCGTAAAGGACCTTTTCCGGACCCTCAAGACCTACCCGGGAAAATCTCCTGTGCTATTTGAGATCAGGAATGATGCCTGTTCAGTAACCATACTTCTCCAGGATGTCCGGGTCGATCCTGGGGCTCCCATAGCCTCGGCCGTCCAGGAAGTCCTTCCGGAAGAAATGTTCCGGATAGAGTAAAATCGTACCTGGGGGCAGAAGGCCGCTCCGTCGGAAGCATAGAGAGAGAAAAGGAGAGAAAGGGGGTTAAGGAAATGACCAAAGTGAAGATTGTCTGCACTATCGGCCCCGCCTGTTCGAAGTACGAAACCCTGGTGAGCATGGCGAAGGCGGGAATGAACGTGGCCAGGTTCAATTTCAGCCACGGAGACTATGAAGGGCATCTCGAGATGCTGAATATTGTGCGGACGGTGGAACGGGACCTGAAAATGCCCATCGCCTGTCTTCTCGATACCAAGGGCCCGGAAATCCGGACAGGGAAGGTGGAGGGAGGAACGGTGAGCCTCGAGCAGGGCAGTACCCTGACCCTGACCACCCGACCGATCCTCGGGAATGCCTCCATGGTTACGGTGCACTATGAGGCCCTGCCGAGGGAAGTGGCGCCCGGTCAGGAGATTTTCATCGACGACGGAACCCTTCATCTGAAGGTGGAGGAAATCTCAGACACGGACGTGGTGTGCAGGGTCATCGTCGGCGGCCTCTTGGGAGACACGAAGGGCATCAACATCCCCGGGGCGGAAATATCCCTCCCGGCCCTCTCCGAAAAGGACGTGGAGGACATCCGCTGGGGCCTTGAGCATCAGATGGAGTACATCGCCGTTTCCTTCGTGAAAAACAGGCGGGACATCATGGAAGTTCGCAGGGTCATGGAAGAGTTCGGCAGTTCCATGAAGGTCATCGCCAAGATCGAAACCAGGCAAGCCGTTTTGAACATCGAGGAGATCACCGACGTGGTGGACGGTGTGATGATCGCCCGGGGCGATCTCGGCGTGGAGATTCCCACCGAAGAAGTTCCCCTCCAGCAGAAGCGCATCATCGACATCTGTCGGGTGAAGGGCAAGGCCGTCATCGTGGCCACCCAGATGCTGGATTCCATGATCCGCAATCCCCGTCCCACGCGAGCCGAGGCAAGTGATGTGGCGAATGCGGTTCTCGACGGGGCCGACGCCGTCATGCTTTCCGGCGAGACGGCAAAGGGAGCCTATCCCCTCCGGTCGGTGGAGACCATGAATCGCATCGTGTCCAGGACGGAAAGCGAGATCGAGCTCTGGGAGAGACCGCTGCACAGCGTCTCAAAAACCATGGGCGTTCCCGACGCCGTGAGCAGCGCCTCCGTTCAGGTGGCCCGCCAGATGAAGGTCGCCGCCATCATCTCCATGACACAGAGCGGCAGCACCGCCCAGATGGTGAGCAAACACAGGCCCCCGTGCCCTATCCTCGGGGCGACACCATCCGTCCGGACATGGCGGGAGCTCGCCCTGTACTGGGGCGTCATCCCTCTCATGAAAGAAGAAATGACCGACCAGAATACGGCCGTGGATTCGGCCATCGCGTCCTGCATCAGCGCCGGACTCATCAGGGAAGGCGACCTGGTGGTAGTGACCGCAGGCGTTCCCCTGGGCACAGCGGGGACCACGAACATGCTCCAGGTGCATGTAGCGGGAAAAATCCTCCTCAAGGGACTTTCTCTCCTGAAACACGAGGCCAGGGGGGCGGTGTGCATTGCCCGGAGCGCCGCCGAGGCCAATGAAAAAATGACCAAGGGCGCCGTTCTCGTTGTCGGGTCGACGGACAGAGAGTATGTTCCGGCCATGAAACTGGCCTCGGCCATCGTGGCGGAGGAGGGAGGGCTCACGTCCCACGCCGCCATCGTTTCGCTGGAGCTCGGCATACCCTGCGTGGTGAACGCAGAAAACGCCCTGTCGCTCCTTTCTGACGGTATGATCGTTACTGTGGACGGCTACCGGGGGATGATCTACCACGGCCGGGTGAAGCTGACCGTATGAAGGCTTCGTGGAACGATGCCGGGGAGTGGAAAGACCGCATCGCCGGGGTTTTCTCCCCTCCTGCGGATCCCCCGTGGGAGGACGTGATCACCGAAAGTCCCGGAAAGAGCGCCGTGCTCGTTCCCTTTTTTGCCAGCCCCCGGGGGCCGGTGCTCCTCTTTCTCCGCCGCTCGGCCAAACTGCGGCACCATGCCGGAGAGATCTGTTTCCCCGGGGGGATGAGGGAGCAGGGGGATTTCGGTCCTGTCTCCACGGCTCTCAGGGAAACGGCCGAGGAAACGGGTATTCAGCCTGATTGTGTGGAAACCCTTGGCATCCTGGCCCCCGAATACACCGTTGCTTCCGGTGTGGCCGTGGTGCCCGTGGTGGGCCTGGTATCCCGGTTCAAACCGGAGGATCTCGACCTCTCCTCCGGGGAGACCGAAGGAGCCTGCTTCGCACTTCTTGACGCCTTTCCGGAAGCCCCCCTGACGAAGTTTGTTGAAATCCGGGGAATACTGCACGAATACCCGGAATACCGCCTCGACAACGGCTGGATTATCTGGGGGGTCACCGCCCGGATCCTCCGCCGCATTCTCGAAAGCCTGAAAGGCGGAATGTCCTGATGCCCCCCATCGGAGCCCATGTTTCCATCGCCGGAGGGCTTGAGCAGGCCTTTACCAGGGGGGAGGATCTCTCCTGCGAGGTCATACAGATTTTCACAAAGAACCAGCTCCAGTGGAGGAGCGCCCCAATCTCCCAGGGGAGGGCCGAGCGTTTTCTCAGGGCGTGGAGCGGCAGTTCGGTCAGGGACGTGGTAGTCCATGCCTCCTATCTCATAAATCTGGCAGCCACCGACGCTACGGGCGAGAAAAGCGCCGTCGCCCTGGAGGACGAAATAGAGCGGTGCGACATTCTCGGTATCGAAGACCTGGTGGTCCACCCCGGATCCTCCAGGGGCAACCTGCCGGAGGAATCGCTCGACCTTGTGGCCAGGCGACTGGGAACGGTTCTCGGCAGGACATCCCACAAGAGAGTGAACATCCTGCTGGAAACCATGTCGGGCCAGGGAAACCATCTCGGAGCCGATTTCCGGGACTTCCGCCGGATATTCGAGGCGCTTGACTGGGATCCCAGACTTGGTCTTTGTCTCGACACCTGTCACATGTTCGCCGCAGGCCATGATTTCAGGACCGAGCCCGCCTACCGCCGGCTGATAGGGCAGATCGATTCGGCGGTGGGAGTGGAAAGAGTCCGCTGCTGGCATTTCAACGACAGCGTCCATCCCCTTGGCAGAAGGCTTGACCGCCATGCCCACATCGGAGAAGGTGAACTGGGATATACCCCTTTTTCCGTGATTCTCGGGGACCCCCTGTGGGAACAGGTCCCCTGCATTCTTGAAACTCCCCAGACCGGCGCAGGGTACGGTGGGGACATTACCCTTCTGCGAAAACTGAGAGGAAGATAATATGACCGCACTTTGGCCCCGTCTCGTCGTAAACGCGAAGGCGATAGAAGAAAACGCCCGCAGGGTCGTGCAGAAATGCGCCGGGGCGGGAATATCCGTCTCCGGAGTCACCAAGGGAATGTGCGCCAACGAGGACGTCGCCCGGGCCATGGTGGCGGGAGGGTGTTCCGAGCTTGCCGACAGCCGGGTGGGCAACCTGGCAACTCTGAAGGCCATGAACACCGGCTTGCCCCTTCTCCTCCTCCGAATCCCCATGCTCAGCGAACTGTCCCTGGTCGTCTCCCGGGCCGACTGTTCCCTTGTCAGCACCGCCGAAACGGTGGATGGGCTGGAGAAAGCCTGCGCCGCTTCGGGGCTGAGCCACGAAGTGATCGTCATGATCGACCTGGGAGACCTGAGGGAAGGGGTGTGGATGGACGATACGGGCAGAATCGCGGAAGCCCTGAAGCGGTCCCGAAGAATCCGCTGCAGGGGGGTGGGCGTCAATTTCGGATGCTACGGAGGCACTCTGCCGACCCCGGAAAAGCTTCGGCAGCTGATGCGCATAGGAAAGGAGCTTGGACGGGAGATCGGATACCCCCTTTCCGTCTTCTCCGGAGGGTCCACATCCTCCCTCCTGCTCCTGGAGCGGGGAGAAATGCCCCCGGGCATAAACAGCCTGAGGATCGGAGAGGGCATTCTTCTCGGCGAGGATGTGACGTCCATGAGGTCAATTCCCTGGCTCCGCCGGAGGACCATGTGGCTCGAGGCCGAACTGGTGGAGGTGCGGAAGAAACCGTCGGTTCCCGTGGGACCATTTGGGGCCGATGCCTTCGGGGGCAAACCGGTTTTCGATGACCGGGGAACCCGCATGCGGGCCATCGCAGCCGTGGGAAGGCAGGATGTCAGGATTGAAGGGCTTGTTCCCGAGCTTGAGGGAGTTTCCATCCTTGGTGCGTCCAGCGACCACCTGATCCTTGACGTAGAAGACGTCGCAGAGCCCCTCGTCCAGGGAGACAAGCTGAAGTTTTTTCCCGATTACGGGGCCATGCTCGCCCTGGCGACTTCCCCCTATGTTCCTTTTGAAGTAGTGGTATAGTATTGTACGGAATGGTTCCATATCACAATCCGGAGCGAACCCATGCTTGATTTTTTCCGGTGGCAGGACGCCATCGACATTGTACTCATTTCCATAATCGTCCACAGACTGCTTCTGCTGATCGTAGGCACAAGGGCGATGCAGCTGGTGAAAGGGCTTCTCATCATGGGGGCCCTTGCTGAGGCTGCTCGGATATTCGACCTTCGAACCCTCTCGTGGTTTCTTGGGAAGGTTCTGGGGGTGCTGGTCATCGCCATTCCCATTGTCTTCCAGCCCGAGCTGCGGAAAATGCTCGAGGAGCTGGGAAGGGGCGGAAGACTGTGGCAGAGGAAAAAAACCGGAAAAAAAGCAGAACTCTTGAGTCATGAAGTCGCCAGGGCCATCAGCTATCTCAAGGGGCAGAAAATCGGAGCCCTCATCGTCCTTGAACGAAACACAGGCCTGAAGGATTTCTGGAGAACGGCCATCAAGCTGAACGCCGATGTCACCCAGGAACTCCTGATCTCCATATTCTGGGAGGGGAACCCTCTCCACGACGGGGCCGTCATCATTGACAGGGACATCATCGTCGCTGCAAGCTGCTACCTGCCCCTCACCGAGAATTCAGACCTTTCACGGTGGATAGGTACCCGTCACAGGGCCGCTCTCGGAGTCACCGAGGTTTCCGATGCCATCGCCCTGGTGGTGTCCGAGGAAAGAGGGGAAGTATCCCTGGCCATTAACGGCCATCTTTCCAAAAACCTCAAGGAGGCCCAGGTGCAGAAACTGCTGCTCCATTATTTCGGCGGCGAGGACGAGGAGAACAAATCGCTGCTCGACAGGCTGCAGGAGGACATCAGGACCCTCTGGACCTGAGTTTTTCCTTTCCACTCACTGAGGAGGCTGCGTTCAACATGGCCGAAACACCGAAAACAGATGATATAATATCCTCTCCCATGTTCCTTCGTGTAATGGCCGTGCTCATTGCTCTGGCTTTCTGGTTTTACGCTTCGGGAAGCAGAACTACCGAAACGACGAGAAGTCTGTCCGTCCCTCTCGAATACCTCAACGTCCCCCCCCAGACAACCCTGAAGGGGCCTGTGAAAGAGGTAGAGGTGGTTCTTTCCGGTTCTCCGGGCGTACTCTCGTCCCTGACGCCGGAAGCGGTGGTCTGCGAGGTGGACGCCAGGGGGCTCGGTGTGGGAAAATACAGGCTGGCAGTGCGGGCCATCGCCCCCAAGGACGTGAAACTGGTGGACGTGGTTCCGACCCATGTCGATATTGAACTTCTCCGGTACATTGACAGACTCATCCCCGTGGAAGTTGTCGTTGACAAAGGTCTGCCCCCCGGACTCTATCTCGACATGGTGGAGATCGTTCCCAAGGATATAAGCGTGAAAGGGAGCGAGAAGGATCTTGCGAAGATCGGTTCCGCCAGGATCACTCCCTCTCTCGAGGACCTCAAGGCGGGAGGGGAGCTTTCTTTGCCCGTGGAAATAGTCAAATCCGAAGAATTCGAGGACGAAGTGACCTTTGAGCCGAAGCGGGTGAAATTCAGCGCCGTCCTTGCGGAAGGCGTGCCGAAGAAGAACGTTCCTGTGAATGCCCGGATCATCGGCAAACCCATGGAAGACTTCCGTCTCAAGGCCGTTGTTGTGGAGCCCGCAGTGGTCACCGTGGAAGGCCCCCTGGCGAAGCTTGACCGGGTGACGAAGGTGGATACCGAAACCATTGACCTCACCGACATCGCAAAAGAACAGAACATGGTCATCCCTCTCAGGGAGCCGGAAGACCCGCTGGTGAAGATCGTCGGGGCCACTTCCGTGAGGGTGAATGTTCTTTTGACGCCCTTTACCGTGACCCGTCTTCTGTCCCGGGTGACCGTGGAAGTGGAGGGAAAGAGCGTCTATCCCAAGTGGAAAGTTGAGCCTGCCTCGGTGGACATCACCGTGGAAGGAGTCCCTTCGGAAGTCAATTCCCTGGATGAAAAGGAACTCCTCATTCAGCCCTTTGTCAACGTGACCAACGTCGTTTCCCGTCGTTTGACCGTTCCCGTGCGGGTCCGGAACAGGACCGAAGGGAAGCTGAAGGTCCTCAGGGTCGAACCTTCGAATGTTACGGTCATTGCAGACGTACCGTGATTATTTTTACCCGCTGGGAAGGTGAGGCAACATGACGAGCAACCCCGAAAGAGTGCGCTGCCTTTTCGGAACCGACGGCGTCCGGGATGTCGCCAACAGGGGAGACATGACTCCGGAAATGGCCCTGCGTCTCGGGCGTTCCTACATTCTCTTCCTCACTGAAAGGGGTGTTCCGAGGCCCCGGATTGCCGTTGGAAGGGATACGAGGCGGTCGGGGCAGATGCTGGAGGCCGCCCTTGCCGCCGGCATGACCTCCGCAGGGGCGGAAGTGTTCCTCCTCGGAGTGATACCGACCCCCGGCGTCAGCTTTGCCGTCAAAAAAACGGGTATGCACGGCGGCGCGGTAATCAGCGCATCCCACAATCCTGCGGAGTATAACGGAATCAAATTTCTCGACGGTGAAGGCTACAAGCTCTCCGATGAAATGGAGGCGGCCATCGAGGAATATATGGGAGACAACCTTACCGACGATTGGCGCCCCACCGGCGCATCGGTGGGCGTAATGAGGCACACTCCCGAACTTGTCGGAGAATACGGTGACTGGCTCGCCTCCCTCTGGGGCCGCGAGCTGCCTTTTCCGGCGGAAGGCGCGGTGGACTGCGCCCACGGCGCCGCATCCTTCGTTGCCCCCTCCCTCCTGGAGAAACTCGGCGGCAGGTGGACCGTGGTGGGAAACGAGCCTGACGGGCTGAACATCAACGAGGGCGTGGGCGTGATGAAGATGTCCCATATATGCGGCCTCGTTAAGGAGAAAGGGCTCCCCGTGGGAATAGCCTACGACGGAGACGCCGACCGGGTCCTCCTGTCGGACAGCAGGGGACGGCTCCTTGACGGTGACATCATACTGTGGATTCTCGGCCGGTGGCTCGCCTCGGCGGGATGCCTCGGCTCGGGAGTCGTGGCGACGTTGATGAGCAACATGGCCCTGGAGGAACACCTCGGAAGGGAGAACCTGAAGGTCCACCGGTGCCGGGTGGGGGACAGGTACGTCATGGAGACCATGAATGCCACGGGATCCCGCCTGGGAGGAGAACAGTCAGGCCACGTGATCATCTCCTCGGTTGTCAACACCGGGGACGGCATCTGTACGGGGCTCTATTTCCTCAAGGCATGCCTCTCCCTGGGCGAGGATATCGACACCCTAGCCGACAGATTTTCTCCCTACCCCCAGATTCTCAGGAACGTTGAGATTTCGAGGGAGAAACAAGTGAACGGCGATTTCATAAAGGAACTTTCTTCCGACATGGAGTCCCTGCTGGGAGGAGCCGGTCGCATTCTCATCCGGCCGTCCGGCACTGAGCCCCTCATGAGAATTCTCGTGGAAGCCAGGGACAGAAAACTCATGGAAGAAGTTGCGGACATGCTCGTGAACGCTATTCGTGAGAAATGCAGATAAAACTTTGTATCAGGAAAGGTGATGGATATCATGCCCTCATCCATTAAAAAATGCCTCTTTCCCGTGGCCGGCCTGGGAACCCGCTTTCTGCCGGCAACCAAGGAAATTGCCAAGGAAATGCTCCCCCTGGTGGACCGGCCCATCATCGCCTATGGCGTTGAGGAGGCTATCGCGGCAGGGTGCCGCGAGATGGTCATGATCACCGGCAGGTCCAAAAAGTCAATAGAAGACTATTTTGACCGCTCTTTCGAGCTCGAGGAAATGCTCAAGGCCAGAAACAAGAGAACCCTCTACGACGAGGTGATCTCTCTCTCGGAGTTGGCGGATTTCATTTACCTCAGGCAGCACCGCCCCCTGGGCCTCGGCCACGCGGTTCTCTGCGGCGAGCCTGTGTGCCGGAACGAGTATTTCGGCGTCATTCTTCCCGATGATGTCATGATCGCGTG
This sequence comes from Aminivibrio sp., assembly GCF_016756745.1. Classification (NCBI taxonomy): domain Bacteria; kingdom Thermotogati; phylum Synergistota; class Synergistia; order Synergistales; family Aminobacteriaceae; genus Aminivibrio; species Aminivibrio sp. The sequence goes on along the minus strand of NZ_JAESIH010000035.1, from coordinate 9,278 downwards.
CCCCTCGGTTCTCGCCCAGCTCATCGCCGTTCATGAGGAGCGGGGAGGCAACGTCGTCGCCCTGGAGGAAGTCTCTGCTGAAGAAACGTCCCGGTACGGGGTGGTCAGAGCGGAAGAAGCGGCTCCCGGAATTTTCGCCGTCCGGGATATGGTGGAGAAGCCGGCTCCCGGAACGGCTCCGAGCAACCTTGCCGTCATGGGCCGGTACGTTCTCTCGCCGTCGATTTTTCCCATCCTGACCGGTCAGCAGGCAGGGGCGGGGGGAGAGATACAGCTCACCGACGCCATACGAACCCTACTTTCCAGGGAACCCGTCTGGGGCGTAGTTTATCGCGGCAGGCGGTTTGACTGCGGCACCCAGCCGGGGTGGCTGTCGGCCAACATCCAGTTTGCCATGATCAATCCGGATCTGAGGGAGGTGGTGCTCAGGGCTGTAGCGCAAATGGAGCAGATGTAAAAAGCGCACCCGGTGAAGCGCCTGCGCCGGAAAACATCCCGGCTGACGAGGACGGAGGAGTATCGAAGATTCGGCGGATGCCTCCGGGGCCGTGAAAACCGGCCCGCAAAGTCTTCATACAAAAGCGGGAAGCAATTTCCGCCACAAAAGTGAAGGCAGTTTTCGTTTAGCGGATAAAGGCGGTGTATGGAATATGTGCGGTATAGTAGGGTATATCGGCGGAAGGAACGTCAAGGACGTTCTGATACATGGGATGCGGAGTCTTGAATACAGAGGGTACGACTCGGCGGGGGTCGCCCTCATGGATGCCCCGGAGCTTTACATCGTCAAAGGTGTTGGGAAGGTCGCAGACCTCGAGAAAATTCTGGAGGACCACCCCGTTAGCGGAAGTCAGGGCATCGGGCACACCCGGTGGGCCACCCACGGCGGAGTAACGGAAGTAAACGCCCATCCCCATTCTGACCTCTCCTCGAGCCTCGTGCTCGTCCATAACGGAATAGTGGAAAACTACCGTGAGATCCGCAGGGAACTGGATGAGGAAGCCTGCGGCGACTACAAGTCCGAGACGGACACCGAAGTGGTGGCCGAGCTGCTTTCGAGGCTCTACAGCGCCAAGGGCTGCATGGTTGAGGCCCTCGTGGAACTCTATGCCCGGCTGCGCGGGTCCTTTGCCCTCGTGATCATGGCCAGGGAAGCCCCGGGAAAAATTTACTGCCTCAGAAAAGGATCTCCCCTCGTCGTCGGGTCTTCCCGGAAAGGTGAAACTTTCTGCGCATCCGATGTTCCGGCCATCCTTCCCTACACCCAGGACGTGGTCTACCTTGACGACGGTGATATCGCCGTGCTTTCGGCCGAAGGCATTCTCTTCTGGAACGCAAAGGGTGAGAAGCAGGAAAAAACCCCGACCCATATCGACTGGGACGTCACAATGGTCGACAAGGGAGGGTACCCCCATTTCATGCTCAAGGAGATAAACGAGCAGGGGGCGGTCCTCCGAAACTCCATGGCCAAAAGGCTGACGGAAGGAACGGTGGATCTCTCTGCCGAGCTTCCCTGGACGAAGGAGGACGTGGCCTCCTGGAAGAGGCTCCATATCGTCGCCTGCGGAACCTCCTATTACGCCGCCCTCGTGGCGGAGCGTTTTCTCGAAACCATCACCGACTTCGACATTAGGGTGGACGTGGCGTCCGAATACCGCTACAGAAACATTCCCCTGGGTCCTGACACCCTCGCGTTGTTCGTCTCCCAGTCGGGAGAGACGGCAGACACTCTCGCGGCGGAACGGATCGCCCGGGAGAAGGGAGCCCGCTGCCTTGCCGTTACCAATGTGGTGGGCTCCACCATCGCCAGGGAGGTCCACGACATTCTGCAGCTCAAGGCAGGGCCAGAAATCGGGGTTGCGGCGACCAAGACATTTATGGGCCAGATGGCCGTCCTCTACCTCCTGGCCATCCACCTGGCGAAGATGCAGGGTAAGCTGACTCCCGAACAGGAAAAAAAATACTGCGATGAGCTCACAGTGCTTCCCTACAAGCTCGAGTCCGTGCTCCAGCGGCAAGAGAGCCTCCAGGAGACGGCCATGCTCTACAACGACGCTCGGGATTTTCTCTTCCTCGGGAGAGGCATCTCCTACCCGGTGGCCCTCGAAGGAGCCCTGAAGCTCAAAGAGATTTCCTACGTCCACGCCGAGGCCTACGCGGCCGGGGAAATGAAACACGGCCCCATAGCCCTTCTGGACCCCAGGGTCCCGGTGGTGGTCATCACTCCGAAGGACGGGCTTCACGAAAAGACCTTCTCCAATATCCTGGAGGCCAAGGCGAGGAAATCTCCGGTCATTGCCATCGCCACCGAAGGTGATGATTCCCTGGACGGGGTCGTTGACCACATTTTCTTCGTCCCTGAGACCCTGGACCAGTTCACCCCGTTCCTCACTGTGGTTCCCCTGCAGCTCTTCTCCTACTTCTTCGCCAGGTTCCTGGGCTGTCACATCGACCAGCCGCGGAACCTCGCAAAGAGCGTCACGGTAGAATAAAAGTAAAGGGCGCGGGAGAAATACCCGTGCCCTTTACTTATCGGCGCCCCCCGATATCACCGTTTCTGGGGCTCCTCGGTGAAGGGGCTGTAAATCCGGATGTGGGTCACCCGTTCCAGGGCGAAATCCTGCTTGCCCCCCTCTTCAGGCAGCTTTTCCCACGGGCCGCCGTCCATGCGGCAGAGGACCAGGGGTTTCCTGCCGTAGGTGGACCAGATATCCCAGAGAACATCGGAAAGTTGGCTTCCGGGAACGAGGTTCCCAAGGAAAAGGGGCGCCGTTCCCGGCAACGGCCGATCCGTTTCGGACGCGATGATGAGCCACTGGGTGGCCTGCCAAGCTCCTGCCATCTCTTTTGACTTTGAGTGGAGGAAGGGAAGCACCTGGAATCCTCCGGTCACGCCCCTGCCTGTGGTGCTCACGTCGATGACCCCTGAATGGTTCGCCCTGATCCTTCCCCGGCTCTGAAACTCCGTCCCTCCGAACCTTCCGACCCCTCTCACCGGGCGGATAACCCGGGCCAGGACTTTCGGGCCCGCCGTATACCAGCCCAGAACCCGCCCTCCGGGGCGGTTCTCCACGTCAATAATATAGGGACGCTCTTTTTCCTCAACGTCAAAAACCAGTTCGTCACCAGGAGAGGGAAGGCCGCTGACCTCCAGGGGGATCATCCCGCCATCGGGCTTCCTCACCAGTACCCTGGTCCCCACAGGAGGAGCCCAGCCTCCGAAGAAACCTGTGCCCGCCGGAACGTCAAGGGTGATGAAGGCCTTTTCACCGGCTGCGGGAGCCACCGTGTGGAGCGGCAGGATGCTCATGGTTCTTCCGGCGTCCTTTTCAACCGAAAGAGTGAGATGAACGGCATTTACCGCCGAGGCTGCCACAGTACCCGGTGCGGCCCATTTCGAAGCGGTGTACCCCGGCCAGCGGGTTGCCGTGGGCAGACCCGTCACTTTTCCCAGGAGGAAAACGCGCCCGTCGGGAAGCTCCGCCCGTGCCTCCTCTCCCCGGACGAGGGGCACCACGATTCTGTAGACGGGCCCCGCATAGGCGGGAGACGAAAAGCACAAGGCCGCGACGACGGACACAACAGCCGGAATGATCATGGACATGGAACGAAGGTATTTCATAGAAAAAACTCCTTTCTACGTATTTCTCAGAAACGAGGATACAGCCAGATGGACCATATATTGCCGATCCAGTGGTAGAGAATCGCCGAAAATACCGATCCGTGACGGTCCCGGAGGTAGCCCATGGCCAGCCCCGGAAAGAAAGCGAGCGTCGCGAAGGGAGCGTGGGGTGCGGCCAGGTGGGCAAGCCCGAAAAGGGCAGATGCCAGGACAATGCTCCATCCCCTGGGAAAACGGTATCCAAGCATGGTCTGAACCCATCCCCTGAAGAAGGTTTCTTCAGCCACGGCTGCCGCAAGCCCGGAGAGGACGGCTGCGGGAACCGACCGCAGGGCCGGAGGGAAAAGACGGTCCCCGAAAAAGAAAAGGGAGACGGCCGTCAGGGGCAGCAGGGTCAGAAGAGAAACTGCCGCAACGTCTCGAAGGACATGCCGATCCACAGTCCAGATCAGCCCGAAGGATTCCCTGGGTTTCCCGGACAGTGCACACCAGCCGTAAGGGAAATAGAGAAAAAAAGCGAAGAGCAGCACGTCCTTCATTTTTTTCGTCCCGCATTCCGTAAAATTCCGCAGAGAAGGGCCGGAACAAAAAACACGGAAAAGGCGGCAAGAGGCTGTCCAAGCAGGAAAAAAACACCGGCCGCGCCGCAAAAGAAAAGTGCGATGGCGGCAAAAAAAATTCGTTCCTTCCCGGAACGGCGCAGAAAAGGAAGGGCGGCCGCAAGAATCAGCAGCAGAAGCAGCAGGGGAGCAAGAGGCCGCACAAAGGAAAAATCGGCTATGGTATCCAGGTTCATAAGTATCTCCTTTACTCGGCAACCGTCAACGTCGGGCCGGAACAGGCCTTCTTTTCGCCATTGTATCATTTTTCCCGCGGCTTGAGCGGCAGACAGAAATCTTTCCTCCTAAACCCACGGGCTCCGGTGATACTCTCCGCTGCCTGCGGATTTATATTTCCCGGCAGAGAGGTGAAAAAAAGAGGAATAGGGCGTAAAATAAAGAAAATTTTCTCACTCGTCCTAAAAACTCCCTTCAGGAACGACGAGGTCAGGACGAAAGAAAGGAGCGGGTTTGATGAACAGGGACTTTTTCCTTGAAGAAACGGACCTCACGCTGGACGTGGTGATTCTTCTCATTGCAGGCCTGATGATGGTCATGACCGGCATACTGCTTTTCCCTGTCACGAGAGGGGCCGTTCCCTACTATGAAAACGGGGTCTACGGCCTGGTGCTCTTCCTGTTTGCCCTGCAGATCATTCTCCTGGGAAACACCCCCTTCGGGGACATGAAACGGTCGAACCCCGTTCTTTTCGCCGGTCTCGCCGTCGCATCAGCCGGGATAGTGACCTGCTTCATTCCCGACATCTTCAGCCTCTTCCCCGCCATAGTGCTCTTTCTCTGTTTCACTCCCGGGGGTGCAGCCCTTTTGGCTCATCTTTTCCTCGCCCCCGACAGGTTTCGCGCCTGGGCCCGCTTGGGAGGCATATTCCACCTTCTGTGGATAGGCTGTGCCGCTGTCTACCTCCTTTCCATGCTGATGGGCGTGCTCGTGCTGAACCAGGGCCTGCTCGGCGGCGATGAAACGGCTTTCGCCGTTCTGGCCTTCGGTGCGGCCGTTCTTTTCCTGGCTATGGTGATGAAAAGAATTTACAGGGCTCACCCCCTTCCGGAAGAAAAAGAAAGCGGGAACCGAACCCTTTCATCAGACCATTCCATCATTCTTCTCACGGGCATCTTTATGATCCTTCTCGGCATCCTCCTCGTTCCTGTGAGCCTCGGCATGCTTCCTTTCGCCGCAAGCGCCCAGCTCGGCCTGCTCATGGTGATCATGGCCTTCCAGATGCTTTCCACCGGAAATACCCCCATCGGTCCCTTCCGCCGAACCCGGCTTGTGATATTCTGCGGCATCCTTTTCTCTGCCCTCGGCATCATTTCCTGTATTATCCCGGGAATTCTCGTTCCCCTTCTGACCGTTCTCATCGGCGTGCTGAACATCTTCGGCGGGGTCAACGGACTCCGGAGAACCTTCTCGGGGCTCCGTAAACGGGGAGGAAACCCTGTCCCGCCTCTCCTGGTACGGCTGAACATCTCCCAGGCTGTTCTGCACCTTCTCTCCATCATGTTCGGGACCTCCATGCTCTTTCCCGGACTGCTGCCGCCCATTCTGACGGGTATGATCCTTGCAGCCGACGGCGGAGTTCTCCTCTACCTTCTCCACATCCTGATTCTTCTCGAAAACATGGCCGCGGCAGCCGTGGAAAGTCCGAATACCGGGGAAACCGCGCGGATTTCCCAGTCCCCCGGGAGCTGACACCCGGAGGGAGGATCCTTTTACCGAAAAAAGGTTGATGAGCCACGGATGCCGGGCAAAAAGGCCCATCCCGGGTATGATTATCCGGATGCTCCGTCAGAAGAAGGGGCAGTTCATAATGAAGACAATAAAGGAAATGAAGAATAATGGATCTTTCGGGCGCCAGTTTCACCGCGGAGGAGTCTTTTTTACGGGAACGTGCTGCATTGTACGGAGAGTCCCTTGCCGATAATAATACGGGAATACGGGGCAATCCCCGTTTTCGATTCCACTCTGGCGCTTTCCGCGGCTGTGGACCTTGCCCTTGCCTGAGACTGCTGCGGGAAAACACGCTTCCTGCGACGGGATTCCTCCGGGGACACATTTCATGGAGATCGGCATGTCAGCGTCAGTTATGCCGGAAGTGAGATAATCTGTCGGATCAGCAGCGGCGTATGCGGTTGTCCGCACAAGAGGATTCTCCACAGGTAAAGAGACGGGCGACTGTTTGTCTGCATAACACTGAATATTCTTTCTTTGATGGAGAGTGTTGACCATCAGCGGAATTCCTTATATACTATCCCTCGCGTTGCAGGAACACCCAAGGGCGGATAGTTCAGCGGTAGAACACCTGCCTTACACGCAGGGGGTCACAGGTTCGAACCCTGTTTCGCCCACCAAGGCTTCATTGGAGAATGCGGGGTCGTAGCTCAGTCGGTTAGAGCGTCGGCCTGTCACGCCGAAGGTCGCGAGTTCGAGTCTCGTCGGCCCCGCCATTTAAACTCCAAGTGAGGCGGGATAGCTCAGATGGTAGAGCAGCGGACTGAAAATCCGCGTGTCCCCAGTTCGATTCTGGGTCCCGCCACCATCTTCGCACTTTTGAAAAGGGATGCGGAAGTAGCTCAGGGGTAGAGCACAACCTTGCCAAGGTTGGGGTCGCGGGTTCAAATCCCGTCTTCCGCTCCATTTGTTGTACGGCGGCATAGCCAAGTGGTAAGGCAGAGGACTGCAAATCCTTTATCCCCAGTTCGAATCTGGGTGCCGCCTCCAATTCAGCCGAAGATCATTCCTCGGTAGCTCAATCGGCAGAGCGGGTGGCTGTTAACCACTAGGTTCGAGGTTCGAGTCCTCGCCGAGGAGCCAGATAGTTTCCAGGCCATTCTGGAGAATATATCCGGAATGGCCTGATATTATGTTTTGCGGCGCCCATACAACCTGAAGCGGCTGGAACCGAGACATCCCCTTTGAGGCGTCGTTTTTTTCGGAAATCAGAAAGAGAAAGAGGTACAACCATGTTCAAGAAACTTGTGTATATGTCCGGAAAGCCCTTCTGGCTTCTTCCGGAGGGCGACTTCCATGCCGTGGAACAGAAGAACGGCAGGATTGTCGACCCGGTGCTTTTCCGCGGGTCGAACGACCGGTGGAACGGCGAAATCACCAGCGAACAGGGAAATTAAGAAATTTCCCTTTCGCCGTCGCGAAAGTGCAAGCTCCTCCCTGTCAGGGAGGAGCTTTTTAATGCGATTGAGGGGGCAGGAACAGCCTCCCCACGGGTATTGTCGGACGAGCGGAATATATCCCGGCAAGGGTAAGGTGGTCCCGGAAGCCGTGAACCGGTTACACACGGTCAAATACAAAAATAACCGGACATACCGGACAAACCGCTTGACATTGGGCCTCTGACTGATATATTGCAACCATGTTTGTACCGGTTTATTGGGATGTAAACACTGAAGGCAGGAACATTGGACACCGACCAACCAAGAGAGATGCCGCTGGGGGGCAACCGATGAGGCCAAACGTGACTGGAGCCGAATGATGGAAGACCGATGGCTCTCCGTAGATGAGATTTCAGCCTATCTCGGCATCAAGCGGGATACGGTCTACAAGTGGATTAGTGAGCGGCAGATGCCGGGCCACAAGATCGGTCGGCTTTGGAAGTTCAACAAGAAAGAAGTGGACGAGTGGGTGAAGTCCAACAAAGCCGACAATAACGAGCCCGGTTCAAAAGGAGATCGCTAATGGCGGAACCACTCGCCGATAGAGTCATACAAAGAATTGGCCAGGCTGCCGATCTGTACTACAGCCTTGTCGTTCTGGTTGGCCCGGCCGGTTCGGGCAAGACCGCCGCGCTGCAGGATGTTCATGAACGCACCGCGGCTCCTCTGGTCAACGTCAACCTCGAACTTTCCCGGCGCATGCTTGACCTCACCGAACGCCGGCGGGCCTTGCGGTTGCCCCGCCTCCTCGCAGAGATCGTGGGCGCATCCGCAGCCGATGTGATTCTTCTGGACAACGTTGAGATTCTCTTTGATGTCTTGCTCAAGCAGGACCCATTGAGGCTCCTGCAGGGGCTCTCGCGGAACAAGACGGTGGTTGCGGCCTGGAGCGGCACCATCGACGGCGAACACATGGTCTATGCGACGCCGGACCACCCCGAATACAAACGATATCCCTTACGAGATTTCCTGGCAGTGAACCTGGAGGCCGTTGCATGAAGACAAGGAACGAAAGTGCAGGATGTCGGTTGCCATGAAATACGGGGACCTGATCCAATTCGAGCCTATCGAGTCCGTGGTCCAGCTACGGGACGCCGACGAGGCCGCTGTTGCCCGGCAGCTTGTCCGGACCTATGTCATCTCCGGGGAGATGGCCGAAAAGCTGACCAGTCTGGTCGTTCCTCAGCTTCAGTTCGACCAGCCCATGGACAACAAAGGGCTGCTGGTCGTCGGCAACTACGGCACCGGCAAGTCTCACCTCATGTCCGTGATCTCCGCCCTGGCTGAAAACGGCGATCTTGCAACGTATCTGAACGACAAGAGCGTGGCCGGCGCCGCTGGCAAAATCAGCGGGCGCTTCAAGGTGGTCCGAACCGAGATCGGCGCGACCACCATGTCCCTGCGCGACATCCTCGTGGCCGAATTGGAGGAGCACCTGGCCGCAATGGGCGTGTCTTATTCCTTCCCGCCCGCAGATAAGGTGTCCAACAACAAGCGCTCCTTCGAAGAGATGATGACCGCCTTCCACCAGGAATATCCCGACCACGGTCTGCTCCTGGTGGTGGATGAGCTGCTCGACTACCTGCGGACCCGTAAAGACCAGGAACTCATTCTCGATCTCAACTTCCTGCGCGAGATCGGCGAAGTCTGCAAAGACCTGCGGTTCCGCTTCATCGCCGGCGTCCAGGAAGCCATTTTCGACAGCCCCCGTTTTTCCTTTGTGGCCGACAGCATCCGCCGGGTGAAGGACCGCTTCGAGCAAATCCTCATCGCCCGCAAGGACGTCAAGTTCGTGGTGGCCGAGCGTCTGCTCAAGAAGACCGCCGACCAGCAGGTGAAAATCCGGGAGTACCTGACTCCCTTCGCCAAGTT